>NZ_JBQKUL010000053.1:0-25306 GCF_054968565.1 Pseudoalteromonas sp. G5_S1_54_S4
GGTAAAAGAATGCGACGAGCACCTTAGAGCCTAATACATACTCTACCGCTGTGGGCACTACGACATTACCAGGCTCCAAATTGAGAAAGCCCGTCTAGCAATCGTCGGGCTTTTTTACGTCTGTAGGAAAGTGAAAATGCAGGTCAAGGTAAAAGGTAATAGGTTAAAGGAAGAGAGTTGATCAGAGCTGACACCACGATATTCTATTGTGTTGTTGCTACGAAGTAGCACACCATGGCTCCAAATTTAGAAAGCCCGATCAGCAATCGTCGGGCTTTTTACGTACGCAGGAATGACACACTAAAGGCCTGTGGTGAGTAAAATGCTAAGGGAGTTCAGCGATTAAGCCCAACGTGATTACTTAGGACTGTGTACAATACTAATCTACTTTGTTGGTGAAGTCATAGTCGTGTGTGACCTTGAATATAGAAGGGGAAGCGTGTACTTCACATCGCTATCAAGTCTAATGTACGCATATATTGCTAGCCTAAATATATAATGTTTAAACGAATCAGCTACAGCTTTTTTAAGGCCTTATAAGATCGCTGTATGCATATAGAAAAACTCATTTAAGTTGGGCTGAAAAGTGACTATGGTCTTTATTTTAGCTATTAGATGATTTTGCAGAATATATTAAAGAAATGATATTTGTGGAATAAACCAAGTAGGATCAAAAACGCCAACTCAAGGTTGGCGTTTCAATTATGAGGTTAAAGGTAATTATTAAACCTTAGGGCCTGCATTTTTAATTTCTTCAGATACGTCGTATTTTGCGAAGTTTTCTGTGAAATCAGCGGCTAGTTTAGCTGCATATTCAGCATACTTTGCTTTGTCTTCCCATGTGTTAATTGGGTTAAGCAGCTTGCTATCAACGCCTGGTACTGCAACTGGTACGTCTAGATTTAGCACGTCAATGTGTTGAGTTTCAACACCAGCTAATTTTCCAGATACGATTGCGTCAACAACAGCACGTGTTGTTGGAATATCGAAACGCTTACCAATACCGTACGGACCCCCTGTCCAGCCTGTATTAACTAGGTAAACTTTAGCGCCGAACTCGCGTACACGCTTCATTAGAAGTTCTGCGTAGACACCTGCAGGACGTGGGAAGAAAGGTGCGCCAAAACAGGTTGAAAATGTAGATTCGATATCACTGGTAGAGCCAATTTCTGTAGAGCCTACTTTTGCAGTGTAACCACTTAAGAAGTGGAATGCTGCAGCTTCTTCGGTTAGTACAGATACTGGAGGAAGGACACCACTTACATCACATGTTAAGAATACAACCGCTTTAGGCTCGCCTGCACGGTTTTCAACTTTGCGTTTTTCAACATGCTCCAGTGGATAAGCTGCACGGCTATTTTGAGTTAGGCTGGTATCATTAAAATCAGGAACGCGATTTTCATCAAGTACGACATTTTCTAAAATTGTACCGAATCGAATAGCGTCCCAGATAACAGGTTCGTTTTTCTGAGAAAGGTCGATACATTTAGCGTAACAACCACCTTCGATATTAAATACACTACCTGGTGCCCAGCCGTGCTCGTCATCACCGATTAAGAAGCGAGTTGGATCGGCTGATAACGTTGTTTTACCTGTACCAGATAAACCAAAGAATAACGCAGTATCGCCTGCTTCGCCTACGTTAGCAGAACAGTGCATTGGTAATACACCTTTCGCTGGTAGTAGGAAGTTTTGCACAGAGAACATCGATTTTTTCATTTCACCCGCGTAGCGCATGCCAGCAAGTAACACCTTACGTTGTGCAAAGTTAATAATAACTGTGCCATCGCTATTGGTACCATCGCGTTCTGGATCACATACAAACGAAGGTACATTCATTACTTGCCACTGAGGGAAGTCTGCTTTGTTGTATGATTCTGGTTGGATGAACATGTTTTTAGCGAAGATATGGTGCCAAGCAGTTTCTGTTGTTACAACCACTGGAAGATAGTGCTCTGGATCAGCGCCAACTTCAAGGTGAGAGATAAAGTGGTCATTGCTTTGCACATGTGCTTCTACACGTGCCCATAACGCGTCAAACTTATCTGCATCGAATGGGCGATTTACATTACCCCATTGGATTTCATTTTCAGTACTTGATTCTTGAACAATAAAACGATCTTTTGGAGAACGACCGGTACGACGACCAGTGTTAGCTACAAAAGCACCATTGGCGGCTAAAGTCCCTTCGCCACGGCTGATAGCGTGTTCGACAAGTTCAGCTGCAGTTAGATCGACAAAACGGGTAGCGCTTGAAGTCATGTTTATACCTAAATTGTGTGAGATTGAACGGGATAGCTCTGGGTCTTAGTAACCTTTAAGCTGCAATTATAGTAACAGATGGATTAAGGATATTCGAGCTTATAAACGCCGTAAAAACATATAAATTAAGGAAAAAACATGAATAATTTCAATGATACCGGTGTCATGAAAAATGCTCAGCTTGTGATACCGGTGTCATTTTTTAGGCACAAAAAAGCCATAAAAAATTATGGCTATTTTGTGCTGTGTTTTATAAAAGTAGATTAGTTAAATATACTTTTTATATCTTGCTCGTTAAACACATAATCTTTTAAACAGTAATGGCAGCTAATTTTAATCTCACCATTTTTTTCAACATCGTCCAAAAGCGCTTGTTGGCCAACATTAACTAAAGCCGTCATCGTTTTTTCGCGGTTACAGCCACATTTAAATTGAATTGGTTGAGGATCAAATACTCGCGGATTATCTTCATGATAAAGACGCGTTAAAATAGTATTGGCATCGAGCTCTAATAGCTCTTCATCTTTAATGGTATTGCTGAGTGCTTCTAAGTGAGCAAAATCTTCAATCGACTTTTGTTTATCAACAGGTAGCACTTGTAAAAATAGCCCACATGCTTTGGCGCTTCCCTCTGTGGTGTCGGTTGCAAACCAAAGGCGCGTTTTTAATTGTTCAGATTGCTCAAAATAGCTTTCTATACATTCACTTAAGGTATCATGCTCTAAAGGCACTATACCTTGGTAACGCTCCCCTTGCGTCGGAGTAATAGTGATAACCATGTAACCTTGGCCTATAAGCTCTCTAACTGTTGACCCTGTCACTTCACTTTGAAGTCGTGCTATGCCACGCATATTTTGTTGGTCGTCACCGTTAATAACGGCATATTTTACCGGCCCATCACCTTGTAGTTGAACGGCAATTTCGCCTTCAAACTTTAATGTTGCTGTTAATAAACAGGTTGCAACAAGCAGCTCACCTAGTAATGCTTTAACGGGCTCTGGGTAATTGTGTTTAGCAATCATTTCATTGTAAGCGTTGTCTATTTGTACGAGTTCGCCACGAACATCGAGATTGTCGAATAAATAGCGATGAAGTAAATCTTGTTGCATGAGCGGCTATACCTAACTTGATTTCATTTTTAAAAGTTCGCGTCTTTGCTTTTTATCAGGCTTTTTAACCGGATGAGGTGCAAAGAAGCTGTTATTTTTGCGTGCGATAGTATTTTCTTCACGCTTAGCAATACTTGCATCAGATTCTTGATACAAGGTCTGTGCAATGGGGGCGCTTTGGCGCTTTTCAAGTATATTTAATACTGTGACAGTTTTTTCATCAACGCCTTGGGCTAGCTTTATAACTGCGCCAATTTCTACAATTTTGCTGGCCTTACTACGTTGACCATTATAATGTACTTTGCCGCCTTGTACCATTTCGCGTGCTATTGCTCGCGTCTTATAAAATCGAGCAGCCCATAACCATTTATCTAACCTGACTTTAAGTTCGCTCGAGTTTTCTGAGTTGTCGTTGAGTTTAGCTTTCTTTGTCATGGAACATCTCTAGTAAATTCGGTTATTAGCTAAATTACCATGAAATAGGTATGCCATGAAGTTATAGCTTGATTCTGTAACTAATGAGGAAGATAAATTAATCTGTTTACAAAGTTTAATATTAGCGTGCTTGTTGAATGAAAAATGAAAAGGTACTATGGCTGGGTGATTTCGCTATAAATTAAAATAAGAACACTACTTATGGAACAGCACGTTCAACAATTTAAACTGCTATTAAACCGTTTGCCACACGCTAAATTAAGCGTGTTAGTTATGGTTTTAGTTATTGTTTATATTGCATTTTTGTCATCAAAGCTCGTTTGGCTTTTATGGCCGCACCCAGTAACAACTCCTCTTGCTCCCAGTAGCTACTCTAGTCAAGTCACGGGCGGCAATAACCAGTCTGTCGATTCGATTATTGGGCAATTTTTATTTGGTAAAGTAAATGTAACAAAAAACACCAATACTGCTTCGCAAACTAAAGTCATTAATAATGCCCCTGAAACGCGTCTTAGTATTAACTTAACCGGTATTGTTGCTGTTAGTAATGATGATAAGGCGGGAATGGCTATTATTGAATCGCAAGGTCGCCAGACGAGTTATTTAGTAGAGGATGTGGTGCAAGGTACACGTGCAAAAGTATCGCAAATACTCCCAGATCGTGTGATTCTAGATGTAAGTGGTCGCTTTGAAACCTTAATGCTTGATGGGCTCGACTTTACTAAAACAGTGTCTATGCCGGTACTCGCTGCGCGAGATGAGTCTGAAATGGGGCCTTTAGCGCCTTCAGCACAAAGCGATGAACAAATTGATGCCACTGCCAACCTTGAGGTGAAAGAAGCATTAATAGAAACTCGCGAAGAGCTTTTAGAAGAACCTGGTAAGCTATTTGATTATATACGTGTTTCTCAAGCTATGAATGATGGGGAACTTATAGGTTACCGTTTGAGTCCAGGTAAAGAGCCTGAATTATTTAAACAAATGGGATTACAAAATAACGATTTGGCCGTGGCAATTAACGGCTATCAATTAACTGATTTAAAACAGGCAATGGCAGCAATGAATGAGCTGCGAAACAGTACAGATGCAACTATCACAATAGAGCGTGATGGTGAGCAAATAGATGTACTATTTAGTCTGCAATAACTTAGCTTTGGAGTTTTAACATAATGGTTCAGGTGCTACACCTCAAAAAAATTAAAAAAGGGTTAGCTAAGTATGCAGCACTTTTTTTAGCGGCAAGTCTTTCTATGTCGGTTGCTGCTGTTGAATACGCTGCTAACTTTAAGGGCACAGATATTAATGAGTTTATTAATATTGTGGGCAAAAACCTTAATAAAACCATCATTATTGATCCTAACGTGCGTGGCAAAGTAAATGTACGTAGTTACGAATTAATGGATGAGGCACTTTACTATCAATTCTTTTTAAATGTTTTAGAAGTTTACGGTTATTCAGCCGTCGAAATGGATAACAACATAATAAAGATAGAAAAAAGCTCAGATGCTAAAAAATCCAATGTACCGTTAATTACAACGGACAGCGATGCAGCTGGCGATATGATGATCACTCGGGTTGTGCGAGTTAAAAATGTCAGCGTACAAGAGTTAGGCCCTTTGGTTCGCCAGTTTAGTGACCAAAAAGATGGCGGTCATGTTGCTAACTTTAATGCCGCCAACGTAATGATGCTAACTGGTCATGCAGCCTCGGTTAACCGCTTAGTAGAAATTATTCGCTCTGTTGACCAAGCGGGTGATAAGCGAGTCGATATCGTTAAGCTTAAGTTCGCAACGGCTGATGATGTTGTCTCTGTAGTAGAGAATATATACAAAGACAGTGGTAAGGGTAGTGTACCTGAGTTTTTAATTCCTAAAGTGGTGGCTGATGGCCGAACTAATAGCGTGATTGTGAGTGGTGAAGGTCAAGCTCGTACCCGCGCCATTGAGCTTATTAAACGTCTCGACGGCGAACTTGAAAGCCAAGGTAATACCAAAGTATTTTACCTAAACTACGCAAAGGCAGAAGATTTAGTCAAAGTACTTCAAGGTGTGAGTAAATCGCTGGCAGAGGACTCAAAAGGTGGGGCAACCAAAACTCGCAGTAGTAATAAGAATGACACTAGCATTGAAGCTCATCCAGATTCTAATTCATTAGTTATTACCGCTCAGCCAGATACAATGCGTTCACTAGAGTCTGTTATTGAGCGTTTAGATATTCGCCGCGCACAAGTATTAGTAGAAGCCATTATTATTGAAGTAATGGAAGGTGATGGCGTTAACTTTGGCCTGCAATGGATTTCAGAAGAAGGCGGCATGCTGCAATTTAATAATGGTACCACTGTGCCTGTCGGTGCCTTAGCTGTAGCTGCTGAGCAAGCTCGTGATAAAACAATAACTAAAAGCATTATTGGTACTGAGTCAGGTACTGTTACCGAATATGATGAAACAACTAAAGGCGACTACGGCCCGCTTGCATCATTACTTGGTGGTATTAATGGTTTAGCCATGGGAGTGATTAAAAACGATTGGGGCGCAATCGTTCAAGCGGTTTCAACTGACACTAATTCGAATATTCTAGCGACTCCCTCTATTACCACTATGGATAACGAAGAAGCGTCTATTTTAGTTGGCCAAGAAGTGCCAATTATTACTGGCTCGCAAACAGGTAGTAATAATACGAACCCATTCCAGACGGTTGAGCGCCAAGAAGTGGGTATAAAGCTTAAAGTGACACCGCAAATTAATGATGGTTCAGCGGTACAGTTGACTATAGAACAAGAAGTTTCCAGTGTTAGTGGTGCAACAGCAGTTGATATTTCAGTCAATAAGCGCGCAATTAAAACAACCGTGATGGCCGATGATGGCGGCATGGTGGTACTAGGCGGCTTGATAGATGAAGATGTACAAGAAAGCGTGTCAAAAGTGCCATTACTAGGCGACATCCCTATTTTAGGGCACTTATTTAAGTCAACTAATACAACAAAGCGTAAGCGTAATCTTATTGTATTTATCAGACCGACCATTATTCGCGATGGCGTTAGTATGAATAAACTTAGCTTTAATAAATATAACTTTATTCGCGGTGAACAATTTAAAAAACGTGAAGATGGTATTAATTTAATGCCAATGTCTGATACGCCTATTTTACCTGAGTGGAATGACGAATTGTTGTTACCACCAACGTATGAAGAGCATTTACGCAAACAAAATGCACAAGAGCGTAATGATGACTAATGCGATAGAAGATATTAATCAAGATGTTGTTCATCCAATTACTCATAGTAATGATGAACAGCTTGCTCAAGATGACTTAATTGAACTGCCTGCAAAACGTTTGCCGTTTTCTTATGCCAGACGTGTTGGCGCGTTACTCAGTAAGCATAAAGATAACCAAATTGTGTATTACCGTGGTGAGCTTGATGTTGATGTATTATTAGAAGTGCGTCGTATTGCAGGACATGGCTTTACACTTGAGCAACTAGAAGATGATAAGTTTGAGCTATTACTAGAAGCATCGTATCAACGTGACAGCTCAGAAACTCAGCAAATGATGGAAGACATTGGTAATGAGGTTGATTTATTCTCACTAGCTGATGAGCTTCCTCAAACTGAAGACTTACTTACCGGTGACGACGATGCGCCAATTATAAAGCTGATTAATGCCATGCTCAGTGAGGCAATTAAAGAAGGTGCCTCTGATATTCACATTGAAACATTTGAGCAAGAGCTGGTTATTCGTTTTCGGGTGGATGGCGTACTCAAAGAAGTTTTAAAACCTAATCGTAAACTAGCCTCTTTGCTGGTATCGCGTATTAAAGTAATGGCCAAACTCGATATCGCAGAAAAACGTATACCGCAGGATGGTCGCATTAGTTTGCGTATTGCAGGACGCGCAGTAGATGTGCGTGTATCGACTATGCCATCGAGCTTTGGTGAGCGCGTGGTACTGCGTTTGCTTGATAAAAACAATGCACGTTTAAATCTAGAAGACTTAGGTATGACAGCTCGAAACCGAGAGCTGTTTGCCGACTTAATTAGTAAGCCTCACGGTATAATCTTAGTTACAGGCCCTACAGGCTCTGGTAAAAGTACTACTTTATATGCCGGTATGAGCCAAATTAACTCGCGGGATCGCAATATTTTAACGGTTGAAGATCCCATTGAGTATGAAATCCCAGGTATTGGCCAAACACAGGTTAATACCAAGGTTGATATGACTTTTGCCCGTGGCCTACGCGCTATTTTACGTCAAGATCCTGATGTGGTTATGGTTGGTGAAATACGTGACTTAGAAACCGCTCAAATTGGTGTACAAGCATCACTTACTGGCCACTTAGTTATGTCTACATTGCATACCAATACCGCCTCAGGTGCAATTACCCGTATGGAAGATATGGGTGTTGAGCCATTCTTATTATCGTCATCATTACTCGGCGTATTGTCACAGCGCTTAGTACGTACCTTATGCAATAGCTGTAAAGAAGGGCATATTGCAGATGAGCGTGAATGTGAATTACTCGGCGTACCGTTTGATAATGCTCCGACGATTTACCGCGCGGTAGGGTGTGAAGAGTGTAACTTTAACGGTTATCGTGGTCGTACAGGTATTCACGAATTATTAGTCGTTGATGAAACTATTCGTGAAATGATCCACAGCGGTAAAGGTGAGCAAAGCGTAGAGAAATATATTCGTAAACGCAGCCCAAGTATTCGTCAAGATGGCTGCAGCCGCGTACTTGCGGGTAAAACAACGCTTGAAGAAGTATTACGCGTAACCCGTGAGGAAGGCTAACAATGGCGGCGTTTGAATACCGTGCATTAGATGGCCGGGGAAAAGAAAAAAAAGGAATTTTAGAAGCGGATACAGCAAAGCAAGTTCGCCAACTTTTACGCGATCAAAAGCTAACCCCCCTCGAGGTGGTGCCAGCTGCTCAAGATGATAAACAAGTTCGAGGTCAAAAAGCGCCATTATTAGGCTCTTTATTTAAGCCGACAATATCAACGTCAGATCTTGCTTTGATTACACGTCAACTTGCGACCCTAATTCAGTCAGCCTTACCCGTTGAGGGTGCCGTGATGGCGGTTGCTGAGCAGTGTGAAAAACCACGGCTAAAACGTATGTTAATGTCTGTGCGCTCTAAAGTGGTGGAAGGGTATACGCTTGCTGATGGGATGAGTGAATTTCCGCATGTATTTGACGATTTATACCGTGCAATGGTGGCCGCAGGTGAAAAGTCAGGTCACTTAGATCAAGTACTTAACAGATTGGCTGATTACACCGAGCAACGCCAACACATGCGTAGCCAAATTACGCAAGCGATGGTGTATCCCATTATTTTGGTCGTGTTCGCTATTGGTATTGTTTCAGTATTATTAGGTACTGTGGTGCCTAAAATACTAAAAACGTTTGAAAAAACCAAACAAGTATTACCTTGGACAACCGAATGGGTCATGGCGGGTAGTCATTTTGTACAAAATTATTGGTTTGTTAGTTTATTAGCGATCACGGCGATTGCTATTGGAATTAAATACGCACTTAAAAAACCTAAAGTACGGTTTTGGTGGGATGCAAAAGTATTACATATGCCAGGCATAGGTAAGGTTGCTAGAGGTATTAACACGGCGCGCTTTGCCCGTACATTAAGTATTTTATCGTCAAGCTCAGTGCCGCTACTTGAAGGAATGCGTATTTCAGGTGGGGTGTTGGTTAACGAAAAAATAAAGCAAGCAGTGGCAGATGCCGCAGAAAGAGTCAGTGAAGGGGCGAGTCTTCGTGCTTCACTACAGCAAACTAAGTTGTTTCCACCAATGATGCTACATATGATAGCCAGTGGTGAAAAGTCCGGTGAACTTGAGCAAATGTTAGAGCGTGCTGCTAACAATCAAGATCGCGAGTTTGAAAGTATGGTTAATGTGTCATTAAAATTATTGGAACCGGCAATGATTGCCTCTATGGCAGTGATTGTGCTTTTCATAGTAATGGCAATTTTGCAGCCAATTATGGCAATGAACAAGGCCGTAGGTCTTTAAGTATTTTTTATATTAATGATTTAAACAAATCATTTTTGCTTAGTGTTTTTAGAATAACGAGGTAATAACGTGAATAAACAATCAGGTTTTTCTTTATTAGAAGTCATGGTGGTACTGGTTATCATCGGGATGATCATGTCGATTGTGGCACCTAATATTATGGGCCAGCAAGAAGAAGCGGCTATTGATAAAGCGCATTTAGATATTCAGCAGTTAGAAGATGCTATGAGTTTGTACAAGCTTAAAAATAAAAGCTACCCAAGTACAGAGCAAGGTTTAGAGGCATTAGTTACTAAAACCAGTATTGAGCCCATTCCAAAGCGTTTTCCTGATGGTGGCTTTATTAGCAAGTTACCGGAAGATCCATGGGGTAATAATTATCAATTAATCAGCCCTGGAGAAATAGGTAAATTTGATATCTTTTCGATGGGTCCAGATGGCGAACCAGCCACCGAAGATGACATTGGTAATTGGGATGAAGATAAGCAGTAATGACCAATAACTTTACCATGCACTTAAACATAATACATTGGGGCTTGCCATGCAGGTAAGCCCTAAGCACCTGAGTGCAAAGCATTATGGTTTTAGTTTAATAGAAATTTTAGTGGTATTGGTGATCATCGCCTTTGCCACCAAAATGGTGGTATACAGCTTAGATGGCGGCGCTGAAGAAGCGTTAGACAAGCAAGCAAATAGGCTGCATACCACCATTAATGCCGCATCGGAATTTGCGGTGCTTAATCAAATAGAATTAGGCCTTTTAGTTGAGCAAAATACGCTTGAATTTTTAGTGTTTGATGGCGAAAAATGGATTAGCTTTGATCGTGAAGCTTTATTTAAGCCAATTGAGATCGAACCCCAATTTAAATTAACACTTAATCTTGAAGACCTACCTTGGGCACAAGATAACTTACTAGAGCAGTCAAATTGGCGTGAGCTAATGAGTGGTAACAATGAAGACAGTTTATTAGAGCTTAAAAAGTTAAAAGTACCGCAAGTGCTTATTTTATCCTCTGCCGATGTAAGTGCGTTTCAGCTCATGCTTGAATTAAAAGATCAGCCAGAGCCGGTGTACTTTATTGAAGGTAAATTTGCAGCCCCAGTCGATTTTCGTCGAGAGCCCCAATAATGAAAAAATACCACGGGTTTACATTATTAGAAGTCTTAGTTGCACTGAGTATTTGTGCCATGGCGGGTATTGCGGCAATGCAAGCAACCGGTGAGCATATTCATCACTTATCAAGTATTGAAGAACAAACGTATGGCTCATGGGTCGCTGAGAATGTATTGGTAGAACAACGAACGAAAGGCGAAAAATGGCAAGGTAAAAATGGTACCCGCGGCAGTGAGATGATGGCGGGTATTGAATGGTTTTGGCGCCAAGATGTTGTGCCCACTGCCGACAAGAGCTTTGTAAAAGTCACTATTAATGTGTTTACGGATGATAAGTACGAAAATTCAATTTATGAGTTAAGCACTTACTTAAATAAAGGTAAGCTTTAAGTGAAGCAGCGCGGTTTTACATTATTAGAAGTGATGGTGGCACTAGGTGTGTTGGCGTTTGTGATTATGGCCACCCACCAAATACTTGATACCACAACGCGAGCTAAACAAGCATCAGATGAAAAAATTGCTGAACTAAATGGGTTACAAACAGCCTTCAGGCTAATGGATCAAGACTTTAGCCAAATGACTAAACGCCAAGTGCGTAATGAAGCTGGAGATTTTCAAGAGGGATACTTACTTGCTGGACGCTACATTTTAGAAAGCCAGCTTGATGGTATTGCCTTTGTAAGTGATGGTTGGATGAATCCCATTAACTTACTCCCTCGCTCAGAGTTACAAGCTGTTGGTTATCGCGTCATTGATGACAAGTTAGAACGCGTATATCGCATTTATGTCGATCAACTCGATAATATGGAGCCTCGTAGCCAAGTTATTTTAGCCGCAGTCGAAGAGCTTAAATTTGAGTTTTTAGATGGTAGCGGTAAGTGGCAAGAAGACTGGCAAATTAAGGCATTACCTAAAGCCGTTGCGGTAACTATAAAGCAAATGGATGCGGAGCCTATCAGGCGTGTGTTTTTAGTGCCAGGACTCGGTAAAGAGCTACCTAAACCAGTAACTGAGGGGACTAACCCGTCGCAACCTAATGGCCGGGGTACGCCTTGATGAACCAACAATCTTCGCGCGGCGCGGCTTTGGTTATTGTGTTATTTATTGTAGCGCTTGCAGCTATTTTAGCCGTTGAAATGAGTGCTAATTTAATGGTGCAAGTACAAAGAAGTACCAATTTACAAAGTCAGCAACAAGCGAAATGGTATGCCTATGGTGCTGAAGAGCTAGCAATTAAAGGTTTAATTCAAAGTAAAAAAGACGATCCTGAAAAAACCACATTAGCGCAGCCCTGGGCAAAGCAAGGCGATGTAAAGTACCCTGTTGAGAACGGCACTTTAAGCGGCCAGTTGACTGATTTACAAGCGTGTTTAAATTTAAACGCGCTTGGGGTTGAGCCAGACCCAAATAGCGGTAATAAAACTAACCCAGCACATAAAGCGTTGTTTGCTATTTTAGAAAATATAGATGATTTACCCAGTGATGAATCAGAAGAAGGGATGGCCGACAGTGTGTTTGATTGGCTTGATGAGAACAGTATAACCTATCGCTCTGGTGCCGAAGAGGGGGAGTATTTATCTCGTCAGTTTCCATATATGACGGCTAATAGCTTATTTGCATCGGTGTCTGAACTGCGTTTAATTAAAGGGTTTAATCCTTTGGTTATGGAAAAAGTGCTGCCTTTTGTCTGTGTGATCCCAGGTAGTACGTTACTTTCAATTAATGTTAATACAGTCACTGAAGAGCAAGCTTTATTGCTCAGTGGCCTAATAGACGAACTGAGTGTTTCGGGTGCTCAAGCGGTAATTGCAGCGCGACCTGAAAATGGCTTTGATAATATTGAAGAGTTTTTTGAGTCTGTTAAACAACAAGGCGGCAAAAATATCAAAGCAGTAGAAAAGCTTTTTAGTTTAAAAAGTGAATATTTTAAATTACAAACGCAGGCAAAATTTGTTGATTTGCGTTTTTCGATGACCACATTACTGTATGCCAGCAATGGCGAGGTAACGATACTGGCGCGAAAATTTGGAGGCGTACAGTGACAGAGATACTGTTGATCCGCACGGGTCAAACCGAACAAGACTTGCTTAACTGGTTAATATACTCACCACAAGAACAAGAAATAATAGCCAGTGGCGAGTTACAAAATGCCAGCCAGTTAAGTGAACTAACTGAAAAAGCATCAACCCGAGAGCTCGTGGTACTTTTACCATGTGACCAAGTGCAATTAAAAACGGTGATACTGCCAACTAAATGGAACCGTAAGCTAGAGCAAGCACTGCCTTATATGCTCGAAGAGGATATTGCCTGTGATATAGACGATATCTATATAGCGCTAGGGGAGCCGACAATGGTTGAAGCGCAGCATGCAATTAGGGTTGCGCTAATGAATCGCGATTGGTTTGAGCACTGGTTAGAGGTGTTTGAGCAACACCAGCTCACTGCTCATAAAATAGTGCCGGATGGCTTGTTATTGCCCAGTGCAGAAGAGCCTTGTGTAGCGGCAATTGAGCTCAACAAGCAATGGCTATTTAAAAAAGGTGACTGGCATATCGGTGCGGTTGAAAGCAGCTGGTTAAAGGAATATCTAACGGCTTTAGGTAACCCTGATATAAAACATTACAGCCCTGCAGAGCAATTTCCTGAAACGCTTACCTTGCATCCGCAAACCAGTGATTATGAGCTGCCGTTAGCATTATTTGCTAAGCAGTTAGATCAGCTTAAATTTAATTTGCGTCAAGGGCCTTACACGATTAAAAAGAAAACGGCTTTATGGTGGGGTTACTGGAAAAGTGCCACCATAATTAGTGTTATTGCTTTGCTATCGAGTGTGGCTATTAAAGCGGTTGAATTACATCAGCTTAATTCGCAGCTTGAGGTAGCTAAATCACAAGTAGTAGAGCGATTTCAAAAAGCCTTTCCAGGCACGCGGGTGCGCCCTCACTTAATTAAAAATCAAATACAGGGAGCACTGGATAAAGTGCAAGGTACGAGCGATGCTGGCTTTTTAGATTTAACCAGCAAGCTGGTGAGTGTATTTTCACAAGTGAGCGAATTTACACCGCAAACCTTACGTTTTGATAAGCGCCGTAATGAATTACGTATTCGTGCTCGTGCAAAAGACTTTCAAACCTTTGGTAAGGTTAAAGCCATTCTTGAGCAGCAAGGTGTGACTGTTGAGCAGGGGTCGTTAAATAATGATGGTGATTATATCGTCGGCGAAATTAGACTGCGAGGTGCACAATGAAACAGCAGTTCATGAAATATTGGGGTTCATTAAAAGAACAAGAGCAGCAGTTAATAATGGTTGCGGGTGGTGTATTTATTATTTTTGTTTTGGTAATGGGTATATTTAGACCCTTAAATACGGCAATAGAAAATGCGCAACAATCACAAATAAAACAACAAGAATTGCTAGCATGGGTAGACGACAGTATCGTTAAACTTAAAGCAGCAGGTAAAGCGCAAGCGGTGAGCAATCAAAACCTCAGCCAAATAGTGAATAATACGCGCGGTCGTTACAGCATTAATATTAGTAAAATGCAGCCAAATGATAATTCACTTCGTTTAACACTCGACTCAGTGGAGTTTAATCAATTAATCCAATGGATTGACGAGCTGGTTAATCAGCATGGTTTAAGCGTAGAAAATTTAGATTTAAGCCAAGATGATAAATCCGGTTATGTACGCGTAAGCCGTTTAGTATTAGAGAAGTAGTTAATGAAAAAAATAATAATTTTATCCATCGTTTTTGTAATTAGCTTTCTTGTTTTTAGCGTTATTAAATTGCCCGCTGCAGTGGCTTTAAATTTTGCTAAACCTTACTTACCTGCGCAGTTAGAGGTAGGGCAAACTTTTGGTACGCTATGGCAAGGTCAAATAATGCAGCTTCGCTTTCAAGGTGAACAGTTGAACAATGTACGTTGGGATATATCAGGCTGGTCAATCTTTAAAGCTCAAGTAAATACTAACTTACGTTTTGGTAATCCTCGCGAACGTGATGACATTTCTGGGTATGCAGATATTAGTTATTCTCTCACAAATGATGAACTTAGAATAACTGATACTGTAGTGCGTTCAACGGTTGAGCGCGCTATGCAGCGCATTGATTTACCGTTACCGGTTACTGCTAAAGGACGCGTTATTTTAGAGCTCGATGAATACGTTTCAGGCGCTCCTTATTGCCAATCATTACAAGGTGAAATAGCCAGCCCTGATATTGATGTGCAAGGGCTAACTGGCTGGTTTAATATAGGCGATTTAAGCGGTAAGTTAAGTTGTAAGTCGGGCGATGTAGCCATACTTATTGAGCCAAATAATAGATTAGGGTTAGAGGCTGATGCTACACTAAAAGCCAATTTTGATTTTAAAGTAGCGGGATATGTTAAACCTGATCTCACTTTACCGAAAGAAGTTCATGACGCGGTGAAGTTTTTAGGTAGACCAGATAACCAAGGTCGGTATCCACTTAAATTTTAATATTTTATAAAAAAGAGTTTTAATGCAAATACCTCAGTTTACTGAGCAGCACGCCAAACTGCTCAGCGAGTTTTTAACTACCCAGCCCGGCGCTATGAGCCTTATTCAAAGCCAAGGTTATTTATTTGGCACTATTTGTTCACCTGAGCCATTAGAAGTACATCAATGGTTAGAGCAAATTCTACCTAATACCGCCAATGACCTTGATGAAGACATGTTGTTTTTGTTTATGGCATTACATCATCAAGTAAGTGAACAAGTATTTGAACTTGGTTATAAGTTACCCGCTGAGTTTGACCGTGAGTTTTGTCAGCAGTGGTCTGCAGGTTTTTTAACTGCAAGCCAAACGTATACTCATAAGTTACTCCAGAGTGAGCAACTAGATATTCAATACAAGCAAGCGCTTGAAAGTGCACAGGCGACTCTTAGCTTTTTTGCATTAGATAAACCAACGATTGCAAAGATTGCACAGCAAAATAATATCGATGAATTACATTTGTGTGCGCAGCAGTATGAATTAATGGGCGACTTTGCGTTAGGTTTTGCTGAACTTATAGAAATTGTCGCGCTTAATAGTGGTTTGTATACCGATGAAGGGTGGGATGAATAAGTAGGTAAAGCCTTAAGCGCCAATCTCTAATTCAATATCAGTGCAACCTTGTTTGCACTGTATTACTCCCTTACCAGGTTCGCTGGTGGCTAAATTTAACGTTAATACACCCTGGCAATGCTCACATTTAAGTGTTTTACCTTGTGCCAACTGCTTAAGCATAGTGCGGTGCTTGTGAAATGAGTTACTTGCTTTTTTATTTAATCCAGAAAAATCCATTATTTCACTCTCGCTTGCGCTAATGACTCTTTGATAATGCGACATACCGTTGTTAAACGTTCTGAATAAAAGTAAAGGTTTAGATCGCCTTGACGACAATAGCGTAGTTCAAACAACTTTACTGACTCATCATTGGTAAAGGTTTTATCAATATAGTCTTCTTCGGATCTTGAAAGTGCTAACTGTTTATTAATTTTGTTTCTTGTCATGGTTGCGACAGGAAAACGATCGACTTTAGTTGTGCTGCTTAACAAGCCTATACCATCACCGAGTAAGCGCTCACGAGGCTCTTTTACCAAGGGGTGATCAATGGTAAAAAATGCTAGGATCACAACCACTAGTATAAAAAATTTCTTCATAAATACACAAACCTTGATCCAAACAACACGTTAGTAGCCGGCAAGTGTAATAAAATACACCTTAAAAGCAAGTCACAAGTTGAATAAATTATTAGCAATCTAGTCAGTAATTTTAGCCAATATGCGTATAATAAGAGGAGTAATTAGATATTTCTGAAATATCTGAAAGTATACAAGTGCGACCTAAAGCGTATTATGTTTAGCATGTAAGTTGCTACACTTAGGCGAAAAGTACAAAAAGATTGCTGAATTTTTATTTCCTAGCGGCGTTGAGGAACTTCAATGGATAAGCAAATTAAAGTAAAAAACATACCAACAGAGGTTAAGATCCAAAAACCCGATCTGAGCCGTCAAGAAGATAGATTTAACCCACGCAACCGTATTTATGTGCGTGCTGTTTCAGGACTCCATCAATTACTAAGACAACGTATTGGCTTTTTAGGCATGCTGGCGTTTATGTTATTGCCATGGATCAACTTTAACGGTCAACAAGCTGTTTTATTTGAGCTAATGGAGCAAAAATTTAATATTTTTGGCTTAACCCTGTGGCCACAAGATTTCACCATTCTTGCATTTATATTTATGCTAGCAGCGTTTGCCTTATTTCTGGTTACCACTTTTTATGGTCGAGTGTGGTGTGGCTATACATGTCCGCAAACAGTATGGACCTTCATTTTTATTTGGTTTGAAGAAAAGTTTGAGGGCAGCGCTAACCAACGTAAAAAGTTAGATCAACGGCCGATGGATTTTGACAAGTTCTGGCGTAAAACAGCTAAGCACACTAGTTGGGTATTATTTTCTTTATATACTGCGTTAACGTTTGTTGGTTACTTCACGCCTATTCGCGAACTACTGCCTGAATTTGTTACCTTTAATGTAGGCGGTTATGCCTTAGTTAGTATCATTGTATTTACTATTTGTACTTATGGTAACGCTGGGTGGATGCGAGAAATTATGTGTTTACATATATGCCCGTATTCACGTTTTCAGTCAGCAATGTTTGATAAAGACACCTTTACTGTAAGCTATGATGAAACTCGTGGTGAAAACCGAGGGCCACGTTCTCGTAAACAAGACCCTAAAGAGTTAGGTTTAGGTGACTGTATTGACTGTAACTTGTGTGTGCAGGTTTGCCCAACCGGGATTGATATTCGTAATGGTTTGCAATATGAGTGCATAAACTGTGGCGCTTGTATTGATGCCTGTGACGGCGTAATGGATAAAATGAATTACCCTCGAGGCCTTATCTCTTACACCACCGAGCGTAATTTAGAAACACCGGAGAATAAAACCCATCCGCTGCGTCCAAAGCTGATTGGTTACAGTGTTATTTTAATCTTACTTACCGGTGCGCTGGTTGCTAATATCGCCATGCGTAAAACCATGGACTTTGATATTATTCGCGACCGTAATCAGTTGTATCGTGTCGATTTTAATGGTTTAGTTGAAAACACCTACACCTTAAAAGTAATTAACAAAGCACAATACGAGCAAACATTCTCTATTGATGTAACAGGGTTAGATAATTATAAATACTTAGGTGATACTACCTTTACAGTAAACGCTGGTGAATCGCATAATGTACCGCTATCACTGGTAATGGATCCTTATGATTTAAAAGCGCCAATGACCGAGTTTAACTTTGTGTTGTCGCCAATAAACGAGCCCGATAATAAAATATCGCAGCCAAGCAACTTTTTTAAGGCACGATAAGTCGCTTTATTAAAGGCAAACGAGCACTGTTATTAACAAAAAAGCGGGATATTCCCGCTTTTCTTTTATATAAGAAGTATATGAGTAAATTTAGCTTTATTGACTTAACTCCAGATCTTATTTTGGATGCCATAGAAAGCGTGGATATTTATGCTGAGTCAGGGTTGTTAGCGCTAAATAGCTACGAGAATCGGGTATATCAATTTGTAGCCGAGGGTGCAAAGCGTTACGTCGTTAAGTTTTATCGCCCTGAGCGCTGGAGCAAAGCGCAAATTCAAGAAGAGCATGACTTTGCTTTTGAACTAGCCGCCGCTGAAGTACCGGTGGTGGCGCCAATAAAACACAATGGGCAAAGCTTGTTTGAACATCAAGGGTATTTGTTTACTTTGTTCCCAAGTGTAGGCGGGCGTTTATTTGAGGTGGACAATTTAGATCAACTCGATGTGCTCGGGCGTTTAATCGGTCGTATGCATCAAGTAGCCAAAACGAAACCCTTTACCCAAAGACCGACCGTTACCTGTGATGAATATTTAGATACAGCTAAAGTTCATTTACAAAAAAGTAAGTTAGTCCCTATGGGATTAGAGACTTCCTTTTACACTATTTTAGATTTAGTCATTGCTCAAACTCAACAGCAATATAAAAATGTAGAAGGCATTCGCTTACATGGTGACTGCCATGCTGGTAATATCCTATGGGCAGGAGATGCATTAATGTTTGTTGATTTAGACGATAGCCGTCAAGGTCCTGCAATTCAAGATTTATGGATGATGCTCAGTGGCGATCGACAAACACAGCTGTTACAGTTAGACACTTTAGTGAATGCATATGAAGAGTTTTGCGATTTTGATCACTCACAACTTAAGCTGATCGAACCGCTTCGGGCTATGCGTATGATTCATTACATGGGGTGGGTTGCAAAACGTTGGAGTGATCCTGCTTTTGTACGGAACTTTTCATGGTTTGCAGATGACAAATACTGGGAGCAACAAATTTTAGCGCTTAAAGAGCAGTTTGCAGCTTTGCAAGAAGCCCCGTTAAAATTATTGCCATAATATTTTTATTTAAAAAGAAGTATAACGAGATATTCATGCTTAAAAAATTAAAACTAAGTTTACTGATCCTATGTTTACCTTTTGCAGCATTAGCTGCTAACTTTGAAGCGGGTAATCAATACACTGTAATTGATGTTGAAAAAAGTAAAACCCCGAATGTAACCGAGTTTTTCTCTTTCTATTGCCCACATTGTTTTAAATTTGAGCCGGTAGCCAAAGGGATTGCAGAAAACTTACCTGAAGGGGCTGAATTTGTAAAAAATCATGTCAACTTTTTGGGAGGCGTTTCACCACAAGCTCAAAGTAATTTAAGCTTTGCTTACTTAATCGCAAAGAAACACGGTCAAGCTGAAGCGGTAACAGCGCAAATTTTTAAAAGCATTCATATACAACGTGCGCCATTAACTGAAATTAAAGACGTTAAAAAGTTATTAGAGCTTAATGCAATTGATAACACGACATTTGATAACGACATCGCCAGTTTGCCTATCATAGCAGCTGAACGTGCCATGCAAGATAAACAGAATAAATATTCTGAACTTGGTGCATTAACTGGCGTGCCTACATTTATCGTAAATGACAAATACAAAATCAATATTAATACAATCAAGAGCCAACAAGAACTTGATGAGTTAATTAGCTTTTTACTAAAACTATAATTTTTGGAGCACCACAATAATGATCAAATTAGTTAAAGCAGGGTTACTTGCTGTATTACTCCCTTTAGCTGCAACCAGTTTTGCTGCCACTTACGAAGAGGGCGTGCATTACGATGTCGTCTCTGATCGTGCAACCAGAAAACCAGAAGTAAAAGAGTTTTTCTCTTTTTACTGTCCTGCATGTAATAACATGGAACCACTGCTGGCCGAGATCAAACCTAAGCTAGATAAAAACGTAAAGTTTAAGAAAAGCCATGTAGATTTTGTGGGTGTACGTGACCCAGAACATCAAACCATGATCAGCCAAGCATTAGCTACAGCTGAAGTACTACCTCAAAAAGATAAAATTATTTCAGCGATGTTTGATCATATCCATGCAAAGCGTGCACGATTTAATGAGTTGGCAGATGTAAAAGATGTATTTTTAGCGCAAGGCGTAGATGGCGACAAGTTTGATAAATTATTTGAAAGCTTCTCGGTACGTACACTTAGCTCTAAAATGAAACGCGACCAAGATTACTTTAAAGGCAAAGGAGCACTTCGTGGCGTTCCTACGTTTATCGTTAATGGTAAATACAAGCTTAACTTAGGTGGCGAGTCAGGCATTTCATCGCCAGAAGATGTAAGCGCACTTATTAACTACTTAGCAAATAAATAAGTAGTTTAGTGAAATAAAAAAGCTCCGAAAGGAGCTTTTTTATTTGGAGAAGAAAATTCATTATGGAAAAAATTTTAATCTCAAGTTGTTTGTTAGGTTTGCCAGTTCGTTATGATGGTAAAGGACAAACAATATTGCACCCTCAACTTAATTTGTGGCAAAAGCAAAATAGATTAATTGTATTTTGTCCTGAGATTGCTGGTGGTTTACTCGTGCCTAGAGCGCCCGCTGAGATAAAGCAAAATCGAGTTATTACAAATACTGCTGAGGATGTAACAAGTGCATTTGAAGCTGGCGCTAATAAAGCATTAGCCCTTTGTAATAAGCATAATATTCGCTTTGCTTTACTAAAAGAGTCTAGTCCTTCGTGTGGCCGTAATACAATTTATGATGGAAGCCATAGTGGGGTGAAAGTAAAAGGCATGGGGCTGACCGCTAAGTTATTGGTAAAGAATCAAGTTAAAGTATTTAGTGAAGAGCAAATACCAGCACTTATCAAGGCGCTGGTATTATAGTATTAGATTTTATTTTTTCTGTAAAAATACACCAGATTCAATATGGTGTGTGTAAGGGAACTGATCAAATATTGCAAAGCGCTTAACCTCATGGGTTTGCGTTAAGTGTTCAAGGTCACGCTCTAATGTGTCTGGGTTACATGAGATATAAATAATATTTTCATAATTAGCCACTAAGTCACACGTAAGCGTGTCCATGCCTGCTCTAGGCGGGTCGACTAAGATGGTTTGGCAGTTGTAACTACTCAAGTCAATGCCATCTAAGCGAGAGAAAGTACGCTCGCCTTTCATTGCCTGAGTAAACTCTTCGCTCGACATGCGAATAATATCTAAGTTAGTTACTTGGTTTTGAGCAATATTATATTGCGCTGAATGCACCGACGATTTTGATATTTCCGTCGCCAGCACTTTATTAAATGAACCAGCAAGTGCAATAGAAAAGTTTCCATTACCACAATACAGCTCTAGTAAATCATTGTTTAGTGGTTTACATAGCTCTTGTGCCCACTCTAACATTTTAATATTCACCTTCGCATTAGGCTGAGTAAAGCTATTTTCTACCTGTTGATAGATTAGCTCTTGGCCATTCACCATTAAGCGCTCAGTAACAAAGTCATCGCCCAATTTTTCTTTTTGCTTACGTGCACGGCCAATAAAGTCAATTTTGTACTGGCTACTTAGCTTTTCCTTTAAGGCATTGATCTCAGTTAACCAGTGTTCATCAAGTGGCTTGTGATATAGCAAGCTCACTAAAATTTCACCACTGAGGGTTGATAAATAATCTATTTGAAATAATTTACGACGTAGTACTTCGCAGCCTTTTAAATTATCAATCATCACCTGCATAATTTCACCTACTAAAGGAGCTGCAGGGTCAAAGGTATCAACACGTATTTTATCTTTTGTTTGTTGATCAAACATAATATGAAACAGATCGTCACCATCGTGCCATACTCTAAATTCTGCACGTTGGCGGTAGTTAATGGGCTCAGAGCTAAATACTTCTAACTGTTTTACACCGAAACGTTGAAATTGCTCTGTAATACGCTGCTCTTTTTCATTTAATTGTGCATCGTACTGCGTGGTATCTATATTTATAACTGCCATTAACGGTATAACCTTATCGTTGAGATCTGTTTATCGGCGCTATTGTAGGGAGCGAAGCGTATTTGTCTAGTTTTGATCAAATATAGTGAGCTTTTTTTGAGCATTTTACTACAGTATAGGCTTACTTGGCCGATATAAGAGTAAGTCTAAATAGGAGTCTTCTCATGAAAATAGGTAACTTTAGTTTTGTTCCAAACAGTAATGCTAATAAATACAATACTAATCAAGCAATGCCACAGCCTAAAATAGACTCGCCACCAACTAGTTATCAGCAACGAGGAAAAGAACTGGCTGCTGCCGTATTAGGTGACAAAATGGCAAAAGAACTAGGTTTGCCGGTCGCTGAAACCAAAAAAGACAAACCACTGTTTGATTTTAATGAAGTCGTTAAAAATGTTTTAGACTTTGTAACAAGCTCGGTAAATAAAGCCAAAGCCAATGGTGCTAATGATGAGAAACTACAAGATATACTTAGCCAGGCACGTAAAGGAGTGCAGACGGGTGTTGATGAGGCTGTGGATGAACTAAAAGGCATGGGGGTATTCAATCAAGACCTTGAAGAGGGTATTGATAAATCAAAAGAGGGTATTTTTAGTGGCCTCGATAAATTTGAGCAGAACTTATTTAACCCACAACCTGCAAGCGTTACTGTTAGCCAGGCGCAATATGTAAGTTTAAGCAATAGTGCTGATTATACATTTACCACAGCAGAAGGTGATGAGGTGAGTATTAGCTTTGCAGATGCTTACCAATCGCAATCATCTAGTCGCTATCAAAAAACAGATGATTCACAATCATTTAGTACGCAATTTTCTGAATCCCGTGAGCTCTCTTTCTTGATGTCAGTAAACGGTGAGCTTAATGAAGACGAGCAGCAAGCCATAAATGATTTAATGGCAGAGTTACAAGATGTCAGTAAAACCTTTTTCAGTGGCGATTTAGATAAAGCATTTGAACAAGCCCAAGAACTCAGTTTAGGGAATGAACAGCTGGTGGCATTCTCAATGGACTTACGTCAAAGCAAAACCGTTGCTGCCATTAAAGAGTATGAACAAATTAAGCCAGCATCAGAAAAAGCCATTGCCGAAACTGTTGCCCCTTTTAATGATGATCTAAAATCGGCTTACTCTAAAGCGCAAACCCTAGGATTAGAAAGTCAGCTATCAGGTATCATTCAATGGCTAAATCAAGATCAACAAGAAATAGATAAACTGGTTGATTACACTAACACCATGTTTGAAAACTTAGATAAATTAAACGCCGCTACTGCAAAGCTAGGCACTGAGTAAAACTACTTTCTTTTACAAAAGCCACATGGCAAACTGCCGTTCTTAGTAAAGAGTAGGAATGGTAGTTTGTCAGCGCACATCATGGTATTTGATTCAGGTATAGGTGGAACCACCGTGCTTGAGCATATTCAGCAAAGCATTCCTCATGCTCAATACAGCTATTTTATGGATAATGCATTATTGCCATATGGCGCACAGTCGCAACAAACCATCATTCATCGCCTATGTGGATTGATTCAATTTATTGAAGATGAGTCACTAAATGTCGACTTAATTGTTATAGCCTGCAATACCGCCTCAACATCAGCGTTAAGTTCGGTACGTCAAATTACCGATATTCCTATTGTTGGGGTAGTACCTGCAATTAAACCCGCAGCGCAATTAACGCAATCAAAGCATATAGGTTTATTGGCAACTCCCGCAACGGTATCAAGCCCGTATACTGATGCACTTATAAAAGAACATGCCTCATCGATAACCACAAGTTTATATAGTAGTGTTGAACTGGTTACTTTGGCAGAGACTCTCTTTTTTACCCAGCACTTAGATATCGATAAGTTGCACACTGAGTTAGACCGATTAAATATTAATAAAGATATCGATGTACTGGTATTAGGCTGTACTCACTTTCCTATTTTAGCTAAACCAATCAGTGATTACTTTAATACGCAAGTACAGTTATTAGACTCTGGTGCGGCCATTGCTAAGCGAGTTAGTTCTTTACTCAAATTAAGTGATAATCAAGCAGGCATAAAAAAGCCGCTGCACTATTATGCAACGGCTGATGTATGTAGTGATAAACTAGCGGTTAAGCAAGTTACACTGTTTGATCCGACTCTGAACGATAAGAGTTAGAATCATCTTCTTGTTTTTGTTTTGCTTCACGTACTTTCAAAGTACGTTGTTGGAACTCACTATCGTTTAGCTTAGCAATTGCATTATCAGCATCTGCTTGTGCCATTTCAACAAAGCCAAAACCGCGACGCTTGCCAGTATTCTTATCTTTTAACAAACGAACGTTAAATACTTTGCCTTGCTCTTCAAATAAAGCACGAACTACACCTTCATTTGCACGATAAGGAAGATTGCCAACATAAAGTGTTTTTGTTTTTACTTCGGCTTCTTCTGTACTTACTGATGACATTGCAGCAATAACAAGTCCACCAATTAATAAACCGGCACCGAATAGAAGTGCAGGGTCTAATGCTAGGCTTGCAAGCGCAAACTTAACGATAACAAAACCAACAACAGCAAGAATAACTGCGAAGATAAAAGATTTTTGATCGGGTAATTTCATTTTTGATCTACCAATAAACAGGAAATAAACATTAATTTAACATTGTGAACTTGCTATCTTAACGTCTTAATTGAACATAGCAATGAAATTTATAGCAAATAGTTAATAAGAGTGTAAAAAACAACCGATAGTAAGGCGTTTCAGTACTATTTTAGCCTCGTTTGTTTGAAACTTGAGCAAACGGTAAAAAGATCTAAAAAAAAGGTTGATCTGTTTTCGGATCTCCCTATAATGCGACCCCACTGAGACGGGGAACGCCAACGCATAGCGAGGCATGAGCTACTCAGAGAGTTAAGTAAAACTTAAGTTTAAATCATCGCAAGAAAGTTTAAAATTAAGTGTTGACTCGAAAGATAAAGGATGTATTATACGCATCCCTAGCGACAACGTCGCAACGT
>NZ_JBQKUL010000054.1:0-24074 GCF_054968565.1 Pseudoalteromonas sp. G5_S1_54_S4
GTTTCGAGCAGCGAGCGACGGGCTATAAATTCAGCCTAGCGCCTTTAACCTAAAACCTTTTACCTATTCCCACCGTAGGCGTTAAGCTTGCTGACGTGAAAAGCGTAGCTTTTAATGGCTCGAAACCCGCAACTCGATACTCGTCGCCTTTGAGCAAAGTTATTCAAAAATATTCCTGATATTTTTGTTGGTTATTCGTCACCTCTCGGCGCTCTGAGCATTAGTGTGTGGTGATTGTGAAAATACAGCGCTTTTCAAATTTGATGGTTAAAGCTCAATATCATTCAAAACAATCTTACAAAATGATTTGAATACATCAAATGCTTCTTGCCACACCAGTTTATGACTACCATAAACCATTGGAACAACATATTCATTAAAACGCGTTTCATAGAGTGAGTTCGCTTGCAATACATCTAAGGCAAACTTAAGTTCAATAATCGGTTCTGCCATAAATTCTAAATGCTGGTTACCGTAACGGGTAATATCTTCTGCTATGACTTTTTTGACTAAAGGCACCACACCTGATGCATCCGCCAACCCAGCGTGTTGAATATAATACGTATCATAAACATGGCGAATTAGCGCAGGATCATCGTCTCTTCTATTATCACGTGCAAAGCTCGCTGTGCGCCTAAGCATAGACACTAACTTTTCAGCTTGTGTACTCTCAATACTAGAAAAGTCCATCAGCGGCACTTCTGGTGCCTGTTGAGTTACCTCGTTCACTAAAGAAGATATATTGCGGCTTTGTACATTATCAAAAAGTAACGTTTCAATAAGCTCTAATTTAATAAACGGTCGTAAGCATGGGGCTTTTGAATGGGCTTGAGGATAGCGAATATCAATTTGTTGATATCGATATTCATCAAAAACAGTTGGAGTATTTTCTACAGAAAAATAATCATGTGAATTAATTGCAGCAATTAACTGTAAGTGGAGCGCTTTTCTAGCCTTTTTTCTTTTAGTTTTAGACGTGTTAGCAGTTAAATCTTTGGGAATGATTTTTATATCAACATCTTCAGACATTCGATGAGTTTTAATGCCTGACTTTGTTAATGCCGTACCACCTGAAAAAACTAAAAAATGCGTATCAAAAGATAGCTCACAAAGTAGCTTAAGTAATGCAACTACATAGTAATCTTTTTCAACAATAGCAGGGTTACCCATACCAAGAGCATCCGCTACATCTAAAAATAAATCACTATCAACTCGCATTAATAGCGCTATTATTTACAACAATTTTACGCTTAAAGCGGCTATTGGTCATTATTTTAAATGAAGCGGGAACTTGTAAGCTTTCACCATTAAGACTGCGTTGTGTAAATTCATCGAATTGATACTCAACGCCCAGTTTCTCAATAGCCTCTAAAATGACACCATCTGCACCCGCAGGTGATGCTGGCATTAACTTACCAGTAATGCGATTTTCTCGCGCTTTAGTATAAAGCCCATAACCAATACGTAACAACTGGCCACTATCTACCAGCTTTTTTAAAACACGGCCAACTTGGTCGTAACCTGCAATATCAGCAAAATCAGCGCGCTCAAAAACATAACGCTTAGAGCGGTTTATTCTTGTGGTTACTTTACTTGCTATTGTCATATTAATTACTCTCGTTGCTTAGACAAAATATAGCAAACATACGACATCTAAACAATGCAAACATACGACATTAAAAGAGTAATAGCACGCTGACCTTTAGGCAAAAACTCAACAACGGGCTGCGTGCATCGAGCTTATGCAAATATCCTAGCGCCTAGTTACCTCCCTTGAACACATCTTTTTATTCTTACCTCTTCACCGCCGCGCCTCATTACCTCTTTGTGAATAAATCACTTAAAACCATATATGCACAAAGAGAGGTAATGAGAGTAAATGAGAAGACAGCGAGCTTCGGGTGACAAGCAGCGAGCGACGGGCTATAAATTCAGCCTAGCGCCTTTAACCTTAAACCTTTTACCTATTCCCACCGTAGGTGTTAAGCTTGCTGATGCGAAAAGCGCCGCTTTTAACATTTAAGCTCGATGCCCGCAACTTGACGCTCGACGCGTTTATTAGTAAATGTCGCGTTGGCGACGGTAACCAAAAAAGTGCCATTATTTAACCCCTCCAATCCTGCCACATAATAATATATTTCTTACAATGCCTTCTGTGGTTGCCTTCATACTTGGCATTGACGGTTAAACTAAAAGGCGTTAGCATTTATGATAATGGACTAAAGTAAGGATACTGAACATGGCTCTATAAATTAGAATCTGCTTGGATGCAGTTACTGCAGAAGTAGTAAAATGTAAAACAGATAAAAACAATACTTTCTCACAAGATAACAATCACATAAAAAGTAAAGTAATCACCTCAGGTACACCCTATATTTGGCGCAAAGAATACACTGACTCTTTAAGTGCTCCCACAACAGAACAAAAAAATATAGTCAATCAATTTGCGTTTTTACCAGCACAATCAAGAAGAAACATAGCTGGAATGCTGCGAGATTTTGGCACCGAAACATTACTTGCTATTTCTGACTTTCAAGCTCAAGTTATACCATTTTTATCAAGCAACGCACATGGTATTGTTGGTTCAGGTGCCACATCAATAGAAGCTCGCAGTTCAAAATTTGTTACTTTAGCGGGTCAATATGAAGTATCTTTAAAAGATATACGAGCCGCACATAAGTCAGGTATGCCCAAATATCATATGGTCGCTTTAGAGCAAAAAGCTCTTGAACTATTTAAAGAGCTTCAGCTTAAATATCAAGCTGAACTACAACGTTTTATGAATACTAACCGTGCAAGTCGTAGAGGAACGGTTTGGTCTAACCCAAATCGTGGCGTTCACATAGCTAAAAGTGCCAGACACTCCACTAAATTAGATATAAGCAGCACCGCAGAGTTTAAAAAAATTAAATATATTGAAAATACGGGCCGTTGGCTTGGTAATGGTATGATTTTACTCGATGGCGCTTTTAGAGCAAACTCGGTTTACAACGATTACAAAAATGGTGGCGACTGGCAAAGAAGTTTATCAACTGAGCTAGCCAGTTTTGGTGCATCTACCGCATCTGGTATTTATGTCGGTTCGATTACTACCACAGCACTCAGCTCTTTGCTTATGTTAACTCCTTATGGATGGGTTATTGCGATAGGTGTAGGGTTATATGTCGGTTTTACAGCAAGTATAAAAATGAATAAATTTATGAAAAAAACGTCTGAAAACATATACGACAGAAAACCTATATTTGAAGGGGTCTTTTAAATGCCCGCAGCTCATTTTGCTGGATATTCTCTGTTCGTATTTATGATAGGTACTTTTGCCTCTGGCATTTTATTTTCGAGAATTTCAGTCAAACATATTAATAAAAATATGGAAAAGGATGGAGTGCTTCCCCCAAATTGGGACAAAGGTATTGGCGCTAGTGTTTCATTTTATGTATTTGCGATGTTTTTTGAACGCTCCCGCATACCAACTCCGATGTTTGATGGACGTTTTGTAGCCAAGTACTCTCGTCCAATTGACAAAGTGTTAGGCGCAGTCCACTTGATTTCAGTCACAGGTATGATGCTTTGTCTTTGCATTGTTACTTATTTTTCAAAGTAGTCGCGTATTCAGTTACACTCATCTGAACCTGAAAGAGCAGCTTTTAAATTGCTTTACTTTCATGCAAAGAGCGCTGTACTACCTGATAACAAATCGCACGTTGCTGCTCTTGGTTTAAATTTACTTGTCGCATCGAAAGAATCGTTTTCACTATTTGTTTATGCGAAACAATTGGAAAGAGTGGGCGCTGTTTTAATTCGACAAACCAACCAGGAAAGCACAAAACAGGGAAAACCTGCGTGTTAAAACCCGTTGCCTCTTGTAGCCATTTGTTCACCCAATTAGCCTGCTTTTGGGCTTGTTCTAGCGGCTTACTTTCAAACCAAGAGGGAAATGCTAAATGATTATTCTCAAATTTAACTTTGTAATTTGTATCGTCTTTTATTCGCTTGTGCCTGCCCTTGGTTTCAATAGCAAAAATACCATTTGGCCCTACTACTAAATGATCAATGTTAAAACCATCAGCTTGTATATCATGAAATACTTGGTATCCATGTGACTGTAACTCTATAAGTTCAGAGGCAACAGCAAGTTCGGCATCACGTCCAAGCTTTAGCTTTATTAAGTGATTTGATTTAACCCAAAGCTTCCTTGCTACATAGGCTAAACCCAACATGATCATAATAATTAAGAAGTAATTAAACTTGCCGCTAGCAAGCATTTCAGCAATCCCTTTAATTGCAAAAGGCATTATAACAATGAGTGCAGCTAAAGATATTAGGCCAATAACATCAACAATCTTGTCATTCACTTGCTCTTGAAGAGTTTGCGCGGCAACACGTTTTAATTTATGACGCTCGATAGGAAGTTTAGCACTGCGTTGATGTGACCAAATACGAAAAAATAAAACGCCTACTAAAGAGTAAACGCACGCAGCAATAAGCATGACACTTAAGCTATGGTTTAAAAAATCATCCATGACGAGTTCCTATAATGACAACTTGTACTTTATACATTAAAAACAGTCACATGTCGCGTTGGCGACGGCAACCAAAGGGCGCTATTTACTAAGTTAATGCGCCGACCGCCCCTTGGAACCCCACGGCGCCCCGGGCATTTTGCACTTTCCTCAAAGCCTAAATTGATATGAACGTAAACGCCGTGTAAGGCACATCCATGTGCCTGTCACGGCTTTAATTGCATCCATGCATTTAATTACTCATCAATTGAGTCTTTTAGGGCAAAATGACGAGGGAGTTGTCCCAGCATCGGTCTTTAAATTTTACCGTAGACGTGCAGCTTACTGACGTGAAAAGCGCCGCTTTTAATACTCAAAGCCCGCAACTCGACGCTCGACGCCTTTATTTATACATGTCGCGTTGGCGACGGCAACCAAAGAGAAGTAACCGCCGACTTCTCTTTGGAATCTCTCGGCGCCCCTAGGATCACACTACTTCCTTAATTCAAATTAATGATATGAACGTAAACGCGATGAAACACGTCCGTGTGTAAGCATCGCTTAACGCGCATCCATGCGCTGCTATTACTCATCATTAATTCAATTTCGGGTGTGATCACGGGGGAATTGCTTAGCTTCTGTGTTCATATTTATACAATTAGCTGCTATTTTAGCCAGTCATCCTCTTTAATCTCATATAACTCTTTATGACTCGGATCATGCCTGGTATGATTCTCTGTCTTTTTTATTTTGTAGTTGCTTAGCTAGTTATGGAAAACGGTGAAATTCTTGTCATTGATTTGTTTGCAGGGCCTGGTGGCCTTGGTGAAGGGATTTCCGCAGCTAAAACGGATGACGGTAAAACACCTTTTCAAATAGGTATTTCTGTTGAGAAAGATGTAAATGCTCACCAAACTTTAACCACTCGCGCTTTTTTCAGATTACTCAAAACAAAGTGCCAACCGTTAGATAATTACTATGATTACCTACATGGAAAAATTACACGAGATGAGTTATTTGAGCTTCACCCCGATATTGCAACAGAAGCCAACCAAGAAACTTTAAATGGCGCTAAAGAACTGGGCAAAGATAATAAGCTTATTCATAAGCGCATAAAAGAACTCGTAAAACAACATAAGGGTCCGAAAGTTCTAATCGGTGGCCCTCCTTGCCAAGCATATTCATTAGCTGGCCGCTCACGTAATGCCGGAAATAAAAGCTATATTGCAGAAGATGATGCTCGTCACTTTTTATACAAAGAATATTTACAGGTAATAAGCCTAGCTAAACCAGATATGTTTGTAATGGAGAATGTTCGCGGAATCCTAACAGCCAAAGTTAATGGCCAAGTTATGTTTCCGCAAATATTGGAAGACTTGCGTAACCCTGGCTCAGTAACTAAACAAAAAAAGATTCCAAAATATAAAATCTACTCATTAGTCGTTGATGCCGAAAACCCAGTGAATCCACAGTACAAAGACTCTGCCGATTTCTTAATTCGCTGCGAACAATACGGTATACCTCAAGCTAGGCATCGTGTGATTTTACTCGGTGTGCGTGAGGATATAAAAGCAACACCAGAAACATTAAACGTATGCGAACATCAAGTTACCGTAGAACAAGCTATTGGTGATTTACCTAATTTACGTAGTGGTTTTTCTAAACAAAAAGACAATGCAAAAGATTGGGAAACAGCTGTTACTAAAAATGCAGCTAAGTTAAAGCGGATTCTGAAAAAACAATTTGACCCAGAATCAGCAAATAGCTTAAATCTCAAACCAAAAATCGGTTTGTCTAGAATAGAGAGTGCATTAAGCGACAAAACCCCAACCATGCCAGAGTCATTAAAAGCTTGGTATTTAGACCCTAACTTAAACGTGGTCCTAAACCATGAAACCAGAGGACATATGGTCGATGATTTACTACGTTACGCATACTGCGCCGCTTATGCTCAAATAGAGGGCTTATCACCAAAATCTCGTCATTTTCCTAGCGAGTTAGCACCTGCCCATGCAAACTGGGATACAGGAACACATGCAGACCGTTTCCGCGTTCAAGTAGCCGATAAATATGCGACTACTGTAACAAGCCATATTTCAAAGGATGGCCACTACTTCGTACATTACGATCCGCAACAATGTAGAAGTTTAAGTGTCCGCGAAGCCGCACGCTTACAAACATTTCCTGATAACTATATTTTTGAAGGTACGAGAACTAATCAGTATGTTCAGGTAGGAAATGCTGTGCCACCATATTTGGCACAGCAGATAGCCTATATTATTTTTAAGCTGTTGTATTAGTTAATTTTAAAAACAACTTTCTTTCTTCGTCTATAAAATCGTAATCAGGTGAACCTTGCCTTGAATACAGCGCCGAGAAACGGTTAAGTAGATCTTTGTAAAAATAATTTGAAACGGATCCTAAAAGTTCGTAATGTTCTAAAAATTTACTTTCTTCTATAGAATGGATATTTTGAAAATCAACTACACTATCATTTTCGACTGCACCGAACATTGGAAGATAATGATATCTTGCAGCTTTATTTCTTACAAAGTTCTGAATTTTATTATTTATTTTATTAGACTTATTGTTACTTAATTCTTCACCTTCAGCTGGTAAAATATCGATTATTTCTGGAACTTCTCTAATCTCTTTAATTTGTGCTAGCTGTAAATAATCAGCTTTGCATTGAGCTAAATCACAAGCCGGTGTTAATAAAATATATAGGTTTTTTTGCATTTTACTTCTTACAATAGACCCTCCCTGTAGTTTTGTGCTCCCTGGATATATGTAGGTCTCAGCAGAATTACTACTGGTATTAAAATCAAGATCAATATGTTCGTACATATGAGCTAAAGTAAAGCGCAATAATTGCACCTGACTTATTTCAGGGTTACAATTTTTTTGGAAATGCTCAATAGCTTGTGGAATATTAGTCCAAAAAACTTCATTCATCGCCTTTTCAAAAAGACCTCTGCCTCCAAGGATTTGGGTTAAACCTGTATTGTATATTTTAACTAAAAAATTCAAAACATCATCATACCCACGATCTCGCAAATATAGGCCAAGTAACGGATTTTCTTCTTGATCTAGGTTACTTGGCGTCCCTGTAAAAACTACAATTGGTATTCTAAAATTTTCCTGTATATTTCTTATTACTTCATTCCCACCAGTCACTTTTGATTCAAGTTTTAAATCGACTATAGCTCCATCAAATGAGCTATTTAATATTGAGTTCGCCTCTTCAACATTTTTAGCTACTTCATACTGAATACACTTATTATTTTGATGATTATACCTTTTTAAAGTTGATTCAAAATCATCTATACAACTAGTTTCATCTTCAACTAACAATATTTTCATTTCATTCTTCCATTGACTGTAATCTGAAATAAACACCGGTATCAGACTCAAATGCTTTGAGATCTAATTTATTTCTGTGTGCAGCTTCTCCTGCTATAGGTAAACCTATACCAATACCATTAACCTTAGTTGAAAATTGAGGCTCAAAAATAGATTCAGTTTCAATGAGTTCTTTTGATATTCCGGGCCCATTATCTTTATAGTCAAGAAACTCAAACAAACTGTCATTGCCTCTAACAATTATATTTATCTCTTTGTTTTTTATATCTTTTTCAATCAACCAAAAAATACTATTATCTAACAAATTTGTAATAATTACATATATGTCATTAATCCAGCCAACCAACTCAATATTTTCATCGCAATTAATATTTATTAAAATATTATTTTCTTTAATTTGACTTGAAAAAACACTTATTGAATGGTGAATTGAATCTTTTATTTTAAAACTTGTTTTTTTCCCTCGTTGTGTCGTTGCCAAAGGATCTAGTCGATTAAATAGCTCTGAAAGTACATTGGTATTTATATTGAAATTCTTAGATATTTTCAAAATTTCATTTTTATTTTCTGGTGATGGTGATGAAACATACTCACCAACCCAATAATCTAAATTTTTAGACTGATTGTTAAAGAACCCAAGTGGCTTTCTAACCTCATGCATTACAACATCAACTATTTTACCTAAAGTTGCTTGTCCTTGATATATAGCAACTTTCTTTTTAATATCTTGGATTAACTTGGCACTATCAGCTTCCTTGTCATCTAGAATTTTAAAAATTTCGTCTGTAGACTCTTCCGACATACCTTCTTTGATTAATGTCTTTTTAATTTGCTTCTTTACATCAATAAAAGAAAAAAGCTTTTCAAAATCTTGCTCTATTTTTACAGCTCCCTTTGTCAATCCTGATTTTCTTCTATAAGCAAAACGCCTTACCTCTAACTCACTTAGTACGTTTTTTACTATAGCAATAAGGTTCTGATATGCTTTGTTATCCTTTATGCCATCTCTAGCACTAGTTTCTTTTAAATTTGAAAGCTCTTCGCTTTGTATTTTTACAAATCCAATAACTTGATTACTACCAATATGGAGAGAAGGATTTTGGACTCGGTCACTATTTAATTTTAGCCAATCAAAATCAGGGTTTCCCAATGGTCGTATCCTGAAACCATTACGATATACACCAATACCATTGGATTGATTTAATAAGCTTTTGGCCTGGCTTTTGTTCAAATAGTTACCGCTTTCGTCTTTTAGACCTTTTTTAATAAGGTTATCAATTGATTGACTTTCACGATCATACACTCTGATATCAATCTCGATATCACCGCACTTTGTTTTATTTCCAAAGTTGAATATTATTTGATCGTCCTCAACGGCTTGTTCTTTGTTATTGACAAATGTTATTAAACCCTTTCCTTGGTTATTTATTCTTCCCGATATTTTATAATCGTAATAATCCAATAAAGGAAATGGCTCAATTTTCTCATCTCCTTGGAATAGCCCTCCCTGTCTGCTATCTTGAATATCTAAATAAAGTTTAAAATCGTCATAATTATTATTTTCATGTATTGGAGATATTAGTTTCTTTAATTCAAATTTTAAATTGTTGAATTCAGATTCATCCCAAAACTCATAAAACTCTTTATCTCCGAATATATGTATTTCAGTTCCAGGTTTGTCACTAACTTTAGAGGTCTCAATTGGTAACTCCACCTCATCCATAAATTCAGCATTATCAAAGTCACTCCAGTTAATATCGACAAGAGTCTGATAACCAGTTTGATCAACAGTCTGCATTTTTAAAGTATTACCTAAAATAGCTGCAGCATAACGGCCTAAACCTTTCCGCCCCTGCATAACTCTTCCTTTAGGGCTTTTTTTTCTTTTTAATTTATCGTCAGTTGAAGGAATTAACCATTTTTTTAAAACTGTTTCTCGGCTCATCCCATGGCCAAAATCTTTTATAGTGATTTTTATATTTTTGTTTATATGGTCAAGCTCAAATTTCATTTTCACTGATTCTGAATCAGCATCATAAGCATTTTTAACTAACTCCATAACAGCTGAATAATTATCTTTAATCAACTCTCTGCCCATAGCTAGAATATGTCTACCAGCCGGCCTTAATTTAAATAAATTATCTTTTTGCAAATTTTTCTCCAAAATATCTATATATTCTTCGCTATCAATTCAGCTTTCAACAAGCCACCTTTGGTCAGTAACTTAGGCGCAAAACTTGGGTTACGCTTTGATTTGTATGCATCAAGTATTAATTTAAGACCATGTGCTTCTAACAATGAAATATTTACTTCTGTATCCATCTCTGCTGATTCGATAAAATCATCTGAAAAGCTGGGGGCAATTATCAATACTTGTGCTACACGTTTACCCTGATTTTCAGCCCGTGTTACATAAGCTTTTACTTGGCGTGATGTTGTTGAATATTTAGCAAAATCACCATTTTTACAGGTTTTTGCTTCACCAATAATTATGTCGTTATCACTAAGCGAGATTACGATATCGGCTTTATCTTTAGTAGTGTTTAGGTCTTTTCTCAGGTCTTCGTCAATATTAAGCTCTAATAGTTCAAAGATAGCCTTTGTGACTTCTTCAAACTTAACGCCAATATCGGCCTCGGTTACATCTGCTCCAGCCTCTTTTAACGCATTAATATCGCGGCGTGCTAGTGCATCATAATTTTCAATCAATTTATCTGTTGCGTTTGCAAAGCTTTCTAAGATTGCAAAGCGTGCATTGCCTCGCTTGGATAGCCCCATACTATCGCGGACTTCTTTTACTTCATCATTTGAGAGTAAATATAAAATGTCGTGTGGTGTGATACTCAAAGCTCGTAGCTTTTCAGTATCTATAACTTCGTTAACTTCGAGTTCAAATGCTTCTTTAAGCACAGCCTGCATGGTTGGGAAGTGTTCTTCTAATGTTTTTAGAAGCTGCTTAAAGCCGCTGGCACTAAGAGAATCAAACTCTTTCTCTGTTGCACCTGATAACGATGATAATATTAGCCCAATACGCTCATCTAAAGTGGTGCCTAGTTTATCTGTATCAATTTCTAAATCTTGTATAAGCTGTTTTAATCTGTCTTTACGTTGGTTTTGGTTATCTTCAACGTTATGAATATCGTCTGATAATAATTTAGCAGCGCTAATTCCTGAATGGATAATTGTTTGAATTTTATCAGTGCGGCTTATGCCTCTAATTTTACGACCATGGGCTTTGAGTGCATTAGAAAGTTCGGCATCTGCCAGCGTTCTAAGTATTCTCAGTACGTACTTATCAGCTAAATCTTTGCCTTGAATTTCATTCAGTAGGGTAACTATTTCATCAGGAATAAACACTTCTTGGCGCTTTTTACTTATAAATAATAAACCCATATCTCTGAGGCTATTTAAAGCATCTAGCACACCATTTTTAGGAATAACATCAACCAAATGCTCTACAGCGGCACATTCATCAGTAGTGAGGTTTAGCTCATCAGCCAGTACATTAAGGATACTGCGTTCGTCATCAGTAACTTTGGCTTCTCGATTATTTTTTTCATCATTAAAGTATGCTTCTTTCATGCAAGCATGATAAATCTTCAATGCTCGGTTTCGCTCTAAAACGCTCTCGGCAGAGCCTTGTTGAATACACTCTTTTAGCTCCTTTGAGAGCTTGGATAACTCTGCCCATTCTTTTTCATAAAGTGACTCTATCCAGCTAATTCTTGCGACTCCGTTGCCATCACGACTTAATATGTTCACCAATAAATTAAGCTGTGCTGTGCTCATTAAAATTTGATCTTTAACTGAGTTTTTAAAGAATTCTCTTACAGTATTAAACAGTTGCGTTATTTCACTTCCTGATGCATTTTTAATTTGGCCGTCAATATTGTCGATTGTTTTAGCTAGTGTTTTATTATTTTTAGCAGCGTCTGAACAAAGACGATCAAGGCATGAAATGAATTTAGATTTTTCGACTTGGTTGACGATTGATAAAACTTGGTTGAGTTTCATTTAATAGAGTCCTTTCTTATTATGTGGTTATTAACGTAACAGTTTATAATCATTAGAGCAATTATTGTTCAGCTAGGATTAATATTTAAAACCAGATTAAACAACTCCTGCTCATAAACACCAATCTACCAACTCACTCCAATTCCCCGTGATCACACCCGAAAGTTATAAATTGATGAGTAATCACTTGCATGGATGCAAGTTAAGCCGTGACTTCGCCATGGATGGCGAATACACGGCGCTTACGTTCACATCAATTTTTAATTTGAGGATACAGTGTGATCCTCGGGCGCGCCGTGGGATTCCAAAGGGCGGTCGGCGGCAGCCGCCCTTTGGTTGCCATCGCCAACGCGATATAACCTCGAATAAAAGTTTTTATCTTGTTCTGGCTAGGTAGTGTATTACCCACACAATGATCCAAAGACCGCCTGTGATCAAGGAAAGTACAAAGTGTAAAAGATGCGGAAATGCTTTAGGCTCAGTAACTGCTACCGCAGCAGAAGATGAATTCATGAAGACATTGTTAACATTTTTTGATTCATCCGCAGCTCTAAGCACAACATCAAGTATTTCACCGCAATGCTTACATTTTTTTGCTGTATCCTTAATAGACTCGGAGCAAAATGGACATTCTTTTTCAAAAGTACACGACTCTTTAAGTTCAACTTTTTCTGTTTTCTTAGTTGTCGGACTAACTGTGATTTCAGTAAAACTCTTACCATTTTCGACCTGTAATTTCACCTTATCATAGAACCTTTTACAACTCGGGCATTGTTTAATTTTAACTCCATGTTCTAGTTCAACAATAAACCCACAAGCTAAACATTCGTACTCTTCCATTTGATTCCCAACCCTTAAAAAATAGACACCAATCTACCAACATACTCCAACACCCCGTGATCACACCCGAAAGTTATAAATTGATGAGTAATCACTTGCATGGATGCAAGTTAAGCCGTGACTTCGCCATGGATGGCGAATACACGGCGATTACGTTCACATCAATTTTTAACTTGAGGATACAGTGTGATCCTCGGGCGCGCCGTGGGATTCCAAAGGGCGGTCGGCGGCAGCCGCCCTTTGGTTGCCATCGCCAACGCGATAAAACCTCGAATAGAGGTTATTAAATCCCTTTTCCCAAAACCATGTAAAAATCACGGCTCAAGCCAATTCCTACACTTTAAAAGCGCTAGGCAAACTCACGCCTACGGCACGACCTACAAATTTAAAAGCTGCGCTTTTCGCGTGAGCAAGCTCTGCGCCTACAAGCTAAAACGCGACTACAAACTAACCTGCAACCACTTGTTTAAACCGTGCGAAGGTTCGCATGCTTTCATCTGCAATCATTACTTCGTAATCTGGGTTTTGAGCAATTAGCTCATATTGCCCATTAGATAATTTATTAACTTTGCGCAGTAAATACTGCCCTTCCCCGCCTATATCATCCCGCTCTATCGCCACTATTTGGCCGCGTAGCGATCCGGCTTTATCGGACGTTATAAGCTCAAGTAACAGTAAATCACCATCAAGTATTGGGTGTTTACCGCCATTCATTGAGTTACCCGATGCGTGCGCTAAAAAGTGCACTTGCGGGTCTAGCTTGCCTGCGCCAAGTGGCGCGTCTATAAATTCCATATCGCTTTCATCCCCTGTTTTAAAATGCCCACAGGCAATTTTTATATTGGGGAAATACGGTAGTTTTAATGTGTTATCTTGCTCTTTTGTTGTATCGGTACGATCTTTAAACGCTAGCTGAGTAACATTGTCAGCTTGTTGCTCAGTATTTTGCTCAGTTGTTGCTAGGTTTACTTCTAGCCGTTGACTGTATTTAGCTAAGCTGTATTCAACCAGCTCTAACACGGCGTTGTTTAATAATTCGAGCTTATCTGCGGGTACGTCAAACGTGGCTTTTACTGTGTCGTTTTCTAGCGTAAACCACTGCGTGCCATCTTTATTTTTATTGGTGTAAGCTTTGATTGGGTTTTTACGCCAGTAGCTTTGCCATGTTTGTGAATCAGCGGCAGCTTGCTGCTCTTTGGCTGATAAATCGTGTTGTTTTAAATTTGGGTGGCGCGCTAATACTTTAGCACTCATGGCTGCAAGTTCTGCAACTGTTGGGGGAATGGTAAAACCATTTAATGCCACATAAGCTTCAAGCAAAATAGCTTTAAAGCATTTGGTCATACTGGTTGTTTGTATGCCCTTATGTAAAAAGTCATAGAACGGCGCTAGTTGCTCAGCACCTTGTTGTGCCTCATCATCAATGTTTTGTGTTTTAGCAATTAGCTCAAACCAACTAGTGTAATTGCTGTTTACCTTTTTTATATCCCCATAGTGGTAGTAAAACTCACTTAAGGTGGGTAAATGCCCAAGTTGCTCAGCAAGTTGTGTTATATCTTCAAGCGCCGTGGTGCGCTGCGCCTTAGCTAGCTGTTGCCAGAAGTCGGTGACTTTTAAATCAATATTTATAAAACAGCCATCAGCTAGATTTGGCTTTTTAAGCTTTTTCACTACACCACTTGGCGTAGTTTCATGGAGTAACGCATAAGGCTTATTTAAAAAGCTATGGTGGTTACCAATAAAGTCGAGCACCACTAAATGCGTTTTACCTTCTAGCGTACGCAAACCACGCCCTAATTGCTGTAAAAACAGGATTTTAGAATCACTTGGGCGCAGCATTAATATGGTATCAATGCTGGGTAAGTCAGTCCCTTCATTAAACAGATCAACGGTAAATAGCACTTCAACTTGGCGTTGTTCTAATTGTTTAAGTGCCTCATTTCTGCGTACTTTTGATTGGCTATGTACTGATAGTGCTTTTACACCCGCTTTATTAAACGCATCAGCCATGTAATCGGCATGTTTGGTGGAAATACAAAATCCCAAGGTGCGTTTTTGTTTATATTGTTGCCACTGTGCAAGCGCATGATCAGCTCGTTTTTGTGTCGCAAATTTGTTTTCTAGTGCTGCAGGATCAAATCGACCATTGCGCCATGGAATGGCCTGGTAGTTTACGTTTTCGTCCCAAATGCCATAGTAATGAAACGGCACTAACGTTTTTTGATCAATTCCTTGCGTTAAGTTTCTCTCAAATACTAAATTGTTGTCGCACAATCCTAAAATATCGGCTTGGTCGGTACGTTCTGGCGTGGCGGTTAAACCGAGTAAAAACTGTGGTTCAAAATAGTTTAATAGCTGACGATAAACACGTGCGCTGGCATGATGAAACTCATCAACAATGATGTAGTCGAACGCCGTTGGTGCAAATTGCTTTAAATGATTACTTCGACCAATGGTTTGAATAGAGGCAAATAAACAGTCGGCGTTTTTGTCGCGGTGTTTACCGTTATAGAATCCCGTTGAAAGCGGTAGTAGTTCAGCAAAAGTACGCTGTGCTTGTACAAGTATTTCTTCACGATGCGCGACGAATAATATCCGTTTAGCTTTGAATTGTTTAACATCAAACGCGCTTAACCATGTTTTACCCATGCCTGTTGCTAAGACTACTAAGCCACGTTTAAAGCCCTCAGCGCGAGTTTGCGCTAGCGCATTGAGCGCTTCAATTTGAGCTGGCCTTGGTGTTTTAGCTTCGCTTTGTTCAATAATTTGTTCCGCTGTATCGGCATGATTTACCGCTACAAACTGCTGTGTTTTGCGCCTAGCAATGTAGTTATTAATCCATTCATGGCTTAAATTGCTGACAAACTCGTGGTTGAAAATAGCGTAAAAAGCATTCCGAATACTTAAAAATTGCTGCGCTGCTTGGCTTGTTTTTGGCTGCATGTAATCGTGTCTAAAATTCCACTCATGACCTTTAGTAAGTGCGCTGGCGCTAATGTTACTTGAGCCGATAAAGGCACAACCAGACGTAATTTCGCTGGTGTCATTTTTTTTGACAAAAATATACGACTTCATGTGAAAGCTTTGGTTGCTCTGTGTTTGGTAAATACGCACATCGGCACCACGATCCACTAATACCATTAGCTCTCTGAGCGCATTAGGATGAGTAATATCAAGGTAATCGGAGGTTAACAGCTTTAGTGTTGCGCCACTTTGTAAAGCTTCATTGAGTGGGTCAAATAACAAAGCCAAGCCACTGGGTTGGATAAATGACACTGTGATTTCAATCTCTGTGGCATTATTTATTGCATGTACAAGATTAGGTAATAGCGGATCATCGGCACCCGTAATTAGCTGCTGCTTATTACTTTGCAATTGGTGCTGTTCGTTAAAGCTATTCATTTATTAATTCGCTGCGCGTTAATAATACGTTGAGCCACACTTCGCTTTCGCGCTCTGGGCGTTGGTCAACCGTTTGCCATTGTTTTAGTATTTTAAGTTTTGTGTGGCTGTTAATTAACGCAGTTAAAGCACTTTCATTTAAATCGGTAAATTCACGGCCATTATGTACACGCTCTTGCGTGCCATATTTAAACGATACATATAAAACACCATTGGGTTTTAGGGCATTTTGCAGTTTTAAAAACACTTGCGGTAACTCAGCTTTTGGTACATGTAATAAACTCGCGCAGCACCAAATGCCGTCGTACTTATTGGTACAATTTAGCTGCTGAAAGGTTTTAACCTCTACGGCTTGTCGTAAGTAATTACTGGCTAACTTTGCAAGCTCGGGACTTGCGTCAAATGCGCTAACAGTAAAACCTTGCTGTTTAAAATACATAGCATCGCGGGCACTGCCACAGCCAGCATCTAAAATATGGCCATGTTTAGGGATAAGCGGTAAAAACTCAGCGTAAAGCGCCGACATATCAACATTAAGCGTTGAGTCGCTAAAAGTTTGTGCATGTTGATTATAGTAATTGAGTGTTTTAGTAGGCACTAAATTCACCGCTCCTTGGTTTATTTATTAACAGCGCGAGCTATTAATCTGGTATTCATTTATAACCAATCTACAGTATCAACATTTAAAAATATAGAGCTACGGCAATATATACGCCCTAAGTAGTATGTTTTCATTACAAAAAAGCACTGTTTAATTGTTATAAACCAATGTTATTTACACTTTTACCTATTAACTCTACATCTTTGAAAGTATTAAAGTTATATAAACGCTTCGGCGCTATTTGAATGAGCAGCGATAATTAAACACTTACCTTAATCCACACTAAAAACATGGCTGTTATTTACCCTGCAGTGTAACGGCTTGAATAAACGTTTATTTAAGCCGTTATAAGCTTACCAAGCGTTTTAAAGGTTACATTACGTGCAATCGCTTTAGCTGCTGGCCTTTTAATAACAACTACCTAACCCTGTTTATATTTACAACTTGGTTTATACTAAAGTGTTGTAATTTTTTAGAGTAATAAAATGCTTAAAGTCGCTTTTGTTGTATTACTAATCTTTAGCTGTAGCGTATTTGCCTGTAACAAAACACTTAAGGTGGGTACTAATGAACGCAACTGGCCGCCTTATGTGGTGGCAGTAAAAAACAATTTAACAAGCGTTGAAATTGACGTGTTGAACACGATTTTTAACGGCTCATCTTTTTGTTTAAAATTTGTGTTGCTGCCTACCTCATCGCGCGCTTTTGAAGAATTAAAAGAAGGCCGTATTGATGTTATTTTTGCCGCGAGTAAAACATCAGCAAGAGCTGATTTTGCCTATTTTAGCGATGCCTATCGTGATGAAGTAGTTCGCCTGTATAAATACACCGAATCGCCTGATTTAAATAACATTAGCGATTTTTTTATAAAGATTTAACCTTGGCGGTTAACCGTGGCAGTTATTATGGCGTTGCGTTTGAGCTGTTTAAACAAAACTACCCCGCTAACGTTATTATGATGCCTACGCCGAAAAACGTTTTGCAATGCTCAATAAAAATAGAGTTGATTACGCAATTGAAGACGAACTAGCAGCGCAATATTTTATAAACCAATACCCAGCAATAGAAGCGGTTACTAATATGGCGGCCATCAATAAGAGTTCTACTCATTTAATGCTAAGTAAAAAAACCATTAGCCAAGTAGAGTTACAAGCTATAAATGAGTTAATTAAGCAAAATAAATCCGCTATACAAGCCATTTACCCACATTACTAAACGCTTAGATTTCGCAACATTTAAAAGCTGCGCTTTTCGCGCGAGCAAACTCTGCGACTACAATCACAAGCCGGATTATAAACTCCCGCCTACATTCATAAACACTAAGAGTGTAATAGGTGTTAGGTTTTAGGACAGTGACAGAGATTACTAGTTATTAGGCTGTTTGCACAAGCTCGCAACCCGTTGCTCGTATCCAGTAGCAGCGATTTCATATCGCGTCAGATTAAGCCTAAATAACCTGAACTCTGGATAATAAATCAATCTCAAGCAGCTATTTTCAGCGCTAACTGCGTTGAATTTACTTGCAATAGGCTAGCTATTGACGCGTAATTTCGCCTTGTTTTCACTGGAAATCTCTGGCTAGAGAAAAATAAACATAAATATCATTTTTGATTCAATACGTTAGTAAATCTCTTAACCAGAGTTCAGGTTAAATAAATATTTACCACCGAGAACACAGAGTTCACAGAGAAATGCTTAAAAAATACCGTTCCACCTCTGTGTAGCGCAAAGCGCCTCAAGAACCTCTGTGGTGCAAAATTGTTTTTAAATTAAAAGCGCGAGGTAAACTCCCGCCTACCGATATGATTAACGTTGACGGTTATCGTAGACGGGCTTTATGCCGCGCAAGGTCATTATTCACAAAGAGGGCGAAGAGACGCTGCGCTGAAAAGAGAAGGCGCTGGGTGCTAGGTTGTGCCCGTAGCCCACCACCCGCCGCCCGAGAACTTTACCTTTCCCCTTTAACCTCAATCAGCTTGCTAATTCGGCCATCGCTTTTTGGCTAAACAAGTGCATAGTTACATAATGTCGTTTTTTAATAATCGTCTTCACAATTTCTTGATCTATATTCAAATAATCATGCACAAGCGCATTGCGTAAACCGATTATTTTACGCCATGAAAGCAACTCATTATCGGTTAAAACACCGAGTTGCGTTAGTTCACTAAATGTTTGGTAGGCATTACTGCTTGTCGTGTTTTTATACTTTTTAAGCCAGTGCTTAGATAAACCAATACACACTTCTGTCATTAACTGTAACAAACGCTCTGCGGCACGGTAGTCTCTATTATTAAGTTGATCTATTTGGCTTAATTCGTCGAGTTCTTGCATATATTCATCAATATGTCGTGTTACTTCACTTATATAAAGCGCTATTCCTGTATCAATCATGCTTACTCGCTATCATCTCAAATTCAAATTGGCTATAAATACGCTGCTGCTCTTTCATCGCTCTAAGGCTATTTTTACCTAAAATTACACATCCGTACTCTATTATGTTGAATGCAAGGTAACTGGGGATTAAGTTTATATCAACGATTGAAATAAGCTGTTCGTTTAGGCTAAGCGCATTGCTGATTTCTAGCTCGAGTTCTTTTGGCCTGAGTCGTTTATCAAACGAGCTAAGATCAAAATTTTTAAAAGCGATAGCAAGATCAATATCACTATGAGGTTGTGCTGTACCTTTGGCGTGAGAGCCATACAACCAAACCACTTCAATGTCGCTATTTTTCTGCAAGTAATTAACTATTTGTTGAAAAATATTATTGCTCAAAATAAAAAACCATTAGTAAAAACTAAGATAATCATAACTTATCTGTTTTATACTGAACACTAAAACCGATAATGTACTTTTATTCACGTAAATTAATTTTAAGTGATGTATTCACCAAAGAAGCGCTAGGTAAAAGGCGCTAGCTTCTGGGGAAGTAACTAGGTGCTAAGTTATGCCCATAGCCCAAAACCCGCCGTCCGAGAACTTTTACCTTTCCCCTTTAATCACTTTCTCTATGTACTCTGCGAACTCTGTGGTAAATAGGTTTTTATTTATTTTATTCACCACGAGGAAGAAGAGGCGCTGCGCTGAAAGAGGAAATAAAAAAGCCAAATATTATTATGTAGCAGCGATTTTATATCGCGTCAGATTTAGGTCATTAAGCATAGAGACGCTGAAAGAGAAGGCCAAAGGCGCTAGGCTGTGCTCGCTACTCGTCGCTCGAAGCCCGCCGCTCGTAACCTTTAATTTCAATCTTCCACTTTTTTAGATCTTTTTGCGTAACCAAAACAAGCTGCCTTCGGTGGCTATCCACGCTTGTTTACCAAGTGAATTTAGGTATATCCCTACTTCTTCTTTACTGCCTGGGCTGTAAAAATCAAAGTCGTCACTTTTTAGTTTTTCTTGCCCAGTAAGTAGCTTTATAAAGTGTTTATTAAGCTGTTTAAGTTGCTTTTTGTATTGCTTGGCTTGGCTAGAGTCACCATTTTTATGAAATTCACTCAAGGCGCGGCTGGCTGTGGCATGGAGCTCTTCGCTGTCGAAGTCAGCTAAAAACGCATCTAGCTTTTGCCACTGGCCTTTAATTATGTAGCAGTTCATTAGCCAATGCCGATTTGCTTGATTATCCATGGGGTTTAATTGCAACAGTGTTTCAAATTCATCAATGGCAAGTTGTATATTGCCTTGTAGTGCGTTAATTTGTGCTCGGTGCGACCGTAGCATCATATAAGGGCGTGTTTCGTGGATCAGCCAAAAGTGGCCTTGGTTTTGTGCTATGTATTGCTCTGTAATAAAACCCTCAAACAGTTCAAGTAACGCTTCTATCGGTTCAAACGCGCTGGGGGTAAAGTCGCTAAGGATTGCTTCCATTAATTGATCAATCACTTCGTCGTCAATCATTTTGCCGGCAGCAAAGTCATTGCTGTGCTGTTGGTGTGCAAACTCTTCTAAAAATTGTTCGTTAAACGCGGCTTCGTCTTCATCGCTCCAGCGGGTGTTTTCAATAAAACGAATGTTGTAAAGCGCGTCAGCTACAAAGTAGATGTAATTCTTTTTAAATGATTGCGCTAAGCCCTGGTTGCTAGCAAATTTTTTCACTGCAGCTTGCTCAGAGCTGAAGGCACTAAGTACTTCATTCAAACTTGCTAGCACCTCTTTTTGGTGTTTGTTTAGGCTGCGTTTATCAATAAACTTAAGTGCCTGTAATGCCCCTTTACAGTAGTTTGGTAATGGCATATTAGCTTTGAGTGAATCGCGGTAATCGGTTTTCGATAAGCTGCATTTAGTGGGCATTTTAAAGTCTTCGCTCATCACTTTTTGCATGCTGTTATTGTAATTTTCCATCAGGCTTTCGAGGTACTTTAACTCAGCGTCTGTTGTAAAATTAATCTCACCTAGTAGGTCTGGCTGCCATTGGCTGGGCATTATTATGTCGGGCAGTAAGCCTAATCCTAAAAAGTAACCCTGAATAAAGTAATAATCTGGCTGTTTTACACTTAGCTTACTAAGTTTTATAACTTCGCTACGAATTTTTGCGGGCGACATAACTCACTCTTTTTGATATTTTTTATTACAATAAAGCCGTACTTAAAAACAATCAAGTGAGTTAACGTTTAAATAGGCTAGCCTTTAGTATACTTGGCCTGTATAATTTGCCGCCTTATTTACACCTATTGCCTGGTCTATTTTCGCACCTGCTGCGCCCATAACCCTGTCAGTATTTTTCTAGGACACCTTTTTTTGATCTCCACCGCAAATATTACGATGCAGTTTGGCGCAGAGCCGTTGTTTGAAAACATTTCAGCTAAATTTGGTAACGGTAACCGTTACGGTTTAATTGGCGCTAACGGCTGCGGCAAGTCGACATTTATGAAAATTTTAAGCGGTGCGCTTACGCCTAGTGCAGGTAATGTGTCTATTACGCCGGGGCTAAAATTAGGTAACCTAAGCCAAGATCAGTTTGCGTTTGAACAATACAGCGTAGTTGACGCGGTAATTATGGGCGACGTTGAGCTTTGGAAAGTAAAACAAGAGCGCGACCGTATTTATTCATTGCCTGAAATGAGCGAAGAAGACGGCATGAAAGTGGCAGAGCTTGAAAGCATCTTTGCTGAAATGGACGGTTACACCGCAGAAAGTCGCGCAGAAGAAATACTACTTGATGCGGGTATCGATAAAGAATTTCATTATGGTTTAATGGCAAACGTAGCCCCTGGTTGGAAATTGCGTGTGCTTTTAGCACAGGCGCTATTTGCTAACCCTGATATTTTGCTACTTGATGAGCCAACCAATAACTTGGATATTCATACTATTACGTGGCTTGCGAATGAGCTTAACCAACGTAAATGTACCATGATTATTATTTCCCATGACCGTCACTTTTTAAACTCGGTATGTACGCACATGGCCGATATTGATTACGGCGAGCTGCGTATTTACCCAGGTAACTACGAAAAGTACCTTGAAGCCTCTGGCTTACAACGCGAACAGTTATTAGCTGAAAACGCGAAAAAAAGCGCTGAAATAGACGAGCTGCAAGACTTTGTTAACCGTTTTGGTGCTAATGCCTCTAAAGCAAAACAAGCCAGCTCGCGCGCTAAAAAAATGGATAAAATTAAGCTTGATGAAGTTAAAGCATCAAGCCGTATGAGCCCGTCACTGAGCTTTGATGAGGGCAAAAAAATGTATCGCCAAGCGCTTGAGCTAACCAAGCTTGGCCATGGGTTTGACGGTGAAACGTTATTTACCGGCGGCGACTTATTGCTAGAAGCGGGTGCAAAGCTTGCGGTAATTGGCGAAAATGGTGTGGGTAAAACCACCTTTTTACGGTGTTTAGTTAACGAGCTTAAAAGTAACCAAGGCGAAGTTAAATGGTCAGAAAACGCGACCTTTGGTTACTGCCCACAAGACAGCAGCAAAGACTTTGATAACGACTTAACTTTATTTGATTGGATGTCGCAGTGGCGCACTGCTAAACACAACGATTTAATGGTTCGTGGCATGTTAGGGCGTTTATTATTTACCGCAGACGATTCAAATAAAAAAGCGCGTAACTGTTCAGGTGGTGAGAAAAACCGTTTGTTATTCGGTAAGTTAATGATGCAAGACGTTAACGTACTAATAATGGATGAACCAACAAACCACATGGATATGGAAGCCATTGAAGCGCTTAACAATGCGCTAAAAGACTTTAAAGGCACACTTATTTTTGTAAGCCATGACCGTGAGTTTGTTTCGTCACTAGCAACGCGTATTGTTGATATTAAAGACAAGCAGGTAATTGACTTTCAAGGTACGTTTGACGAATACCTGGCAAGCTGCGAAGAAAATAAAGTAGCTTAAGAGCTAGGTTAAAGGTTAAAGAAATAGCCTAAACCATTTAAAAGCGGTGCTTGTTTAAGCGCCGTTTTTTTGTGCCTGTAATTTGAGTTCGGGGTTCGGGGTTCGGGGTTCGGGGTTCGGGGTTCGGGGTTCGGGGTTCGGGGTTCGGGGTTCGGGGTTCGGCAGAATTTTGCTTGGTATCAATTAAAACGCAATTGGTAATTTATTTATAAAAAAGGCAAAGAAAAGCTGTATTTTTTATTTGCTCATTTGCCCTCATTCTTTGCTCTTTGTGCAAATAGGTTTTAAGTTATTTATTCACCACAGAGATTAAGAGGCGCTGCACTTTTAGAGGAAATAAAAAAGCCAACTACTATCCTGCAGCAGCGATTTTATAGGCATTGCATTTACCCACACCTCGCAGCCCGCACCTCGCAGCCCGCACCTCGCAGCTCGAAGCCCGCAGCCTTCTCATTTACTCTCATTCGCTTCTCTATGTCCAAATAGGGTTTAGTGAATTATGCACAAAGAGGGCAATGAGACGCCGCGCTTTTAGAGGAAAAAAGCAACTATCAGGGTGTAGCAGCGATTTTATATCGCGTCAGAGTTAAACCTAAATATGTATTTACCACCGAGAACACAGAGTTCACAGAGAAGTGCTTAAAAAATACCGTTCCACCTCTGTGCAGCGCAAAGCGCCTCGGGAACCTCTGTGGTGCAAAATTTTTATAGCAGTAAACGCCCTTCGTATCAGCGGTTTTATATCACGTCAGAACTAGGTTATTAAACACAAAAACGCGGGGTAAACCCGCTGCTACGTGGTGATAATTATTGGTAGCAGCGATTTTATATCGCGTCAGAGTTAAACCTAAATATGTATTTACCACCGAGAACACAGAGTTCACAGAGAAATACTTAAAAAATACCGTTCCACCTCTGTGCAGCGCAAAGCGCCTCGGGAACCTCTGTAGTGCAAAATTTTTATAGCAGTAAACGCCCTTCGTATCAGCGCTTTTATATCACGTCAGACCTAGGTCAT
>NZ_JBQKUL010000055.1:0-23517 GCF_054968565.1 Pseudoalteromonas sp. G5_S1_54_S4
AGCTGATAGCTGATAGCTGATAGCTGATAGCTGATAGCTGATAGCTCTTTAGAAGGATTTGATATGAAACTCGAAGATATTCGTCGTGAATACCTGCAAGATGCGCTCAGTGAAGACAACTTGCTTGATGATCCGTTTAAGCAGTTTGAAACCTGGCTTGAGCACGCTGTTGCTAGTAACTTGCCCGACCCTACAGCAATGGTGGTCGCTACGGTTGATGACACCGGTCAGCCTTCACAGCGTATTGTGCTGCTAAAGCATTTAGATGATAACGGTTTTGTGTTTTTTACTAATACCGGTTCACGAAAAGCACAAGAGCTTAAAGGCAATAATAAAATTTCCTTGCACTTCCCATGGCACCCTATGGAGCGCCAAGTAATTGTGTATGGTGAAGCGCAGCCATTACCTACATCGGCTGTTGCTAAATACTTTTTATCTCGCCCTAAGGAAAGCCAATTAGCCGCTTGGGCGTCGCAACAAAGCCGTCCAGTTTCCTCGCGTAAAGTGCTAATGGAGACCTTTGCCAACATGAAAAACAAATTCGCTAAAGGTGAAATTCCGCTCCCTGATTTTTGGGGCGGGTATTGTGTTGTGCCGCAAAAAATCGAGTTTTGGCAAGGCGGAGCGCATCGCCTGCATGATCGCTTTATGTATCAGCGTCAGGCCGATAATAACTGGCAAATAACCCGCTTAAATCCTTAGTTGGCTGCTGGTTTTGCAATTTATAGACTCACACTGCCATCTTGATTTTAGTGAGTTTGATACAAACCGCGAATCACTTATTAATGTCTGTGTAGCTAAAGGCATTAATCAATTTATTGTGCCAGGCATTAGCTTGGCGCAGTCTCAAAAACTACTCGAGTTTAAAGCAACCTGCCCACAAATTAGAATAGCTGCAGGGCTACATCCTTATTTTTTAGAGCAACATCAGCAATCGCACTTAGAATCACTGTATAACTTTGCTAAAACAAACAAAACTCAGCTTGTGGCTATTGGGGAATGCGGGCTAGATCGCAGTATCGAAAATCTTGAAAAACAAACCTTTCTGTTTGAGCAACAAATAGCGCTTGCTAATGAGCTTGAGTTACCGCTGATTGTGCATCACAGACAAAGCCATGATTTAATAGCGCAATCGTTTAAGCGTTGTAAGCCTAAGAATGGCGGTGTGATCCATGCTTTTTCAGGCTCAATACAACAAGCACAGTACTATATAAAAATGGGCTTTAAGCTTGGAGTGGGTGGGGTTATCACCTATGAGCGGGCTGCTAAAACTCGTGCGGTTGTAGCAAAGCTTGAGTCACAGCATTTAGTGCTTGAGACTGATTCACCTTCAATGCCGCTAAATGGTTATCAGGGAGAAATAAATACCCCATTGCATATTCCTAAGGTGTTTGATGCGCTCTATGCTTTAAAGCCAAATAGCGATAAATATCGATTAGCTGAGCAGCTTTATGATTCGTGCTCTGACGTTTTTTGTATATAACGATTTACTTGCCAGCGTTTTAACCCTCGGCCTAATTGCCAAGTAAAAATACAAGCAATCACTAACATAAGTAGCACTTGGCGACCTAAATCATGAAAATGATTATGGCTTGAAGATACCGCAGCACGCGTTAAATAGGTAATAGATACAAAGCCAATAGGGCGATTGTCGTCAGAAATAACTTGTTCAACAAACGGTGTTTTTAACTTACTAATGCCAGGCGATGAGTCTGGTAATAAACCATATACATGATGTGATTGCCAGTTATCGCTGCTTGCAAGCACTACACCTTGTTTATCATAAATGGTGGCTGAAAGAACAAACTCATCTTTACTGATATTGTTGCATAAGGTGGTGAGCTGCGATTTGTTTTTTTCTATTAGCGGTTTTTTGGCATTCAGTGCCATAAACTGAGTGAGTGACTTGGCTGCACTATTGGCACTATCGTAAAGTAGTTGATGGCTTTGGTGGCTACTGTTTATTCCTACCCAGCTTAATAATACAAAGCAGCCCGCGGCCAATAACAAACGAATTAAACGCTTTTTTTGCGAGGCTGTAAGTGGATTTTTAAGATGGTTATTTTTCATAGTCACCGTATATGCTGCTGACAGCATTTTGATTTGATGTTACAACTACACTATAACCCTAAATCCCCCCTGATGGCGAATTTTGTGTCTCATATCCTTATTATCAATGAGCTAAATGTCAGGAAATATAAACGGAGATCCCATGTCGAACGCGAACATGGCACAGCAAAGCGCTGAGCTATTATCATCATCACTTATTCTTAATAAATGGTTTAGCTACCAACAAGGTGTTTTTACACCACTAAATATAACACCAAACAGAAACCAAGGGTTATTTAGTATTGCCTTTGGCGGTGATTTTAATATTCAGCATATCAATAGCATTATTGAGTTTTTTGCGTCTCACCAGCAAAAAGTAACGGCTATTTGTCAATATCAGCCAGATTTAGGGTTATCTCCGGCATTATGTTTTTATATAGAAAATGCAGAGCGCTCAATAAACCCACTTGAACTTCAAACTTTTGCAAATACCTTGGCGTGTCAGTTAGTGCAAGTAACCAGCCCCCCTGATTTACAAAAACCAGGATTATTGGTAATGGATATGGATTCAACAGCCATTACTATTGAGTGTATTGATGAAATTGCACGCTTAGCGAATGTATACGACGAGGTTGCCAACGTAACCGCGCAGGCAATGGCAGGTAAGCTTGATTTTAGTGAAAGCTTACACCAGCGTGTTGCCAAGCTTGAAGGCATTGAAAAGAGCTTAATTGATGAGCTTAAAAGTGCACTGCCTTTAATGCCAGGTATTAAAGCGTTATGCCAAATTTTAAAACACCACGATTGGTATTTAGCGATTGCATCGGGCGGCTTTGTGCCGTTTGCTGAGCGAGTGCAGGAGCTAATTAATTTGGATGAAGTGCATGCCAATGTGCTGGAATTTAAAGACGATAAACTAACAGGTAAAGTATTAGGTGGGATTGTTGATGCTGAACAAAAAGCGGTTGTTTTAAACGCGCTACAACAAAAGCTGGGGCTTGAAAAATGCCAAACAGTTGCCATAGGCGATGGTGCAAACGATTTAAAAATGATGGCTCAAGCTGGCTTAGGCGTTGCTGTACATGGTAAACCAAAAGTAGTTGAGCAAGCCCAAGCAGCTATTTGCCAAGGCTCGTTATTACAACTGTTATATATGCTGGCGGTTCCGCTAAACCCATCACAGGTTTAACGTAAACGATTTAACCAGATTAGCTTTCGTCTAGACATTTGCTCAACCTGTTGTTGGTTGAGCGCTAAATGCTCAAGTGCTTCATCACTTACATCAATAATGTCGCCCACACCTGATACAGACCATAATGCATCCTCTAAGTCTTTGGCCTTGTGAATTGCGTATTGGCTAACGTATTTTAGCTCGTTTGCTAAGTAGTCAGTATCGAGTCGACCAGTGCGAGAAATATATAAACGCATTATAAAAACCAGCTCAGATTTAAGCCCTTTACTTACTTGCTGTTTAAACTTGCTACAGTCAGTACCTAAAATACACTGACTGGTAATTGCATCGGCTATATTTTCTTTTTTAGGATCGAAGTTAATCACCAAACTAAATTCTAATGGCGAGTCTTGGCGAGAGCGCTCTTTAATATTCGGGGTGATCACATCAGCAATGTGCGCTTTAGTAATAATATTTGATAAGTCTGTTTTAGTATTTAGCAGTGAAAAATTTTGTAAAATAACATGCAGAGGGCTTGGATATAAACCAAATCCCATGGCGCCAATTTCAAAGTGAGCCATTGATTTATGTAAATATATTGGGAACTGGCAAAGTGTTTTGGTTACCATATTTCTAAGTGCTGTAGAAAGCCCAGGTACTTTAGGTGACTCTTCTGCTATTTTTAATTTTTGTTTATTGCTGTTAATTAAAAGAGTAAAAAAATCGACCCCAGTATGAGGCAATTTTTTCTCTACATGTGCTTTTAAATTAATCGTGGTTAACGATTTACTTACCGCCATTACTTCATATTGAATAAGACTTAATGAATAACTTTTGGTGATTTTTTGTAAATCAGGGAATGACAGCGACACGATATCGCCTTTTTTAAAGTTTACTTCTTGATTACACTCTAGCTGTAAACCAAAGACTGAAAAGTCCCGAGTATGGCCATGCAGTACTGAGTCACGGGTGTTAATAACGACGCTGGTTTTATAAAGGTAACGCTTATTAGAACGAAGGTTCACGTACTCTAACGGCACGGTATTTAGCTCCGGCGGTGATGCATGCTTACTGTGGCCAAACAATTTCAATTTATTGGCCAAGGCTTTATCAAATTCATACTGTTGATAATGCTGTTGTTCATGCTTATTACCTACTTGAGTAAGTAGCATTAAATATTTTACGTCTTTTATGGCGCCTTCAACACGTGGTGAAGGCGGTTTATTAAGTTTCTCAATATCCTTACCCAAAGAGTTAGGTAAAGATAAAGGAATATAAGCATCTTCAGTATGGCTTGGCATCAATTGTAATTTAAAGCAGCGCCAACTGTCTCTTCGGCTACCAAAACCAAAAAATAACGCTTTTAATTGTGCATGTTGCTCAAGCTCTGAACGAGTGGCTGAATAGTAGTAAATTTTTCCTGCAGAGACATGGGTAAAGGTATATAAATATTCCTCTTTTACAGCAACAGGTTTTAGTGCCAAGTTACTAATACGCTTATGGTTTAACACACTGTATAGGCAAGATACTTTGCGCTCATCGGTAAAGTAACGCTGAATAAACAGGCTGTTTTCTGTAGTTAAACTTAAGCTTGGATAATAAACACCGTTTTTTTGACTTATAAAAACGTATAGCGAATTGACCCTAGGAATGTAATATTGCTCGTATCCTTTAGAAATAACTGCATCGAGGGTGTTATCTAAGTTCACTTTGTAGCGGCGTTTATTGCCGTGAATAAAGCTTTCTAAAAAATGGTCAAACGCGGTGTTGTTTTCTTTAAATGTGCGTTTTAAGCGAATATGATTAAATTCATCCGAGGTGTTTTCTATCGCAACCACTTCGTATTCAATCCCATTTTTTAACCCAAGCTCAAAATCTTGTTCAAGGCCAACTAAGTGCATAACAATAAGCTGACCTTTTTTTAAGTTATAGCGGGATGCCAACTTAATTTTACAGCCACTGAGTGAAATATCAGAAGTACTTGCTTCAATTTTTGTTTGCTCATCGTACTCAATAGTAATTTTAATTGAGTAATTCATTCGCTCTTCGCTACGACTTTCATAAGCCGCAAACTTAATTACATCGGTGGGTAGTTCGGGTAATGGTTCAATTATTTTAGCTGGGGTGGTCGTTGATTTTTGCTGTAATACACGATAATTATTTTCGGTATTCATCACCGCTTCGTACACGGCAAGGGTGTAGCCTTTATGTTGTTTTATTGCTGCTTCGAATACTTCAATGGCGGTGTCATCCATAAAGTGTTGTTTACCGTTATGCTCATATGGTTTTACTTGGCCGGTTACTGAGCCACGCAGATCAATAAAGCGGTCTATCGGCTGAGATAAACGCGACATTTCCATTTTTATTAAAAACTGCTCGGGTTTGCTTAACTCGGCAGTTTTTGACTTGAAAATGAGATCAAACTTAGCATTTCCCAAATACTGTTTTAATTCATTTACAAGCGCTTCATGCTTGAGCAATACGTCTTCAGCCATTTATAAATCATCACCGTCTAATTTAAAAGTAGGTATACTGTTGCAATCATTTATTAGAGAATTAAATAAATCTAATATCGAAAAGTAGTTAAATGCGACCACGATATTATGCGTAACTATACTTTGTGTTTATTGTTATTCGTTATGAGCCAATTAATTGGCATGTTTTTATTAGCTTTTTAAAGCAAGAAGCATGCCCTAAAGCAGGTTAAATGAAACTACATCAGTATAGTGTGAGTGTGATACTAAATGCGCTATTCCACAAGGCGTTGTTGCTAAGGTAAAGCCAGCAATGGCAAAATAAGCGCTTAACAGTCAATATTTCAAAATAAAGAATAGTAGGTAAGGTTTTAAATGGCTAAAGCGGCAAAAGTAGAGTTTGTTTGTACAGAATGTGGCATGAACTATCAACGCTGGCAAGGTCAGTGTCGCTGCGGTGCGTGGAACACATTAGCAGAGTTTAAACCTTCTGCAGGGCAAAGCAAAAAAGTAGCAGCTCGTGCAAGTGTCGGTGGCTACGCCGGTGGTATTGGCGGTGGCTCTAAAAAAATTAATGAAGTAGCAACCTCAGAGGCAGAAAAACAGCTTACTGAAATTGGCGAACTTGACCGTGTACTAAGCGGCGGTGTAACCACCGGCTCGGTTAATATTATTTCTGGCGATCCGGGGGCGGGTAAAACCACGCTACTATCGGATTTAGTGGCAAGAATGTCTCAGCGCATGCCATCGCTTTATTGTACTGCTGAGGAGTCTTTGTCGCAGTTTAAAAACCGAGTAAACCGTTTAAAACTTAACTATAACGAAGATGAGCTCTATTTACTTTCTGAAACCAGTGTTGAAACCATTATTGAAGAGCTGGATAAAAACAAAATTAAGTTTGCCGTTATCGACTCTATTCAAGCCGTGGTCACCGACACCGCTAATGGTAGCCCTGGCTCACCCTCGCAAGTAAAAAGTGCCGCTCAAGCGCTAACCCAATATTGTAAGCAAAACGATGTCACTATGTTCATTATTGCTCACGTAAATAAAAATAATGAAATAGCTGGCCCGCAAACATTAGTGCATATTGTTGATGCACTGTTACATATTGATACCAACGATGGTCAAGTGCGTACGCTGCGTGCTAATAAAAATCGCTTTGGTGATATAGATACTGTGGGCATTTTTAAAATGTGTGAACGCGGTATGCTCAGTGTGGATAACCCCAGCGAAATTTTCTTATCCGGTTCAACCACTGAATCACCGGGGTCGACGATTACCTGTATTCGTAAAGGTAATCGTAATTTACTACTCGAAATTCAATGTTTAACCACTGAAACAGAAGCAGAATTTCCACAGCGAGTATGTGTTGGTTTAAATATGAACCGGATTAAAATGCTCACTGGTATTTTACGTAAACACACTAAAACTAAAATATTTCACGATACGTTTTTTAATATTGTGGGTGGTCTAAAAATTGATGAATCAGAAACCTGTATTGATTTAGCGCTTGTTACTGCACTTTTAAGTAGTTTGAACGAGTTTGTTGTACCTCGAACCACCTGTATTATGGGGGAGTTAAGTTTAAACGGTGATGTGCGTCCAATCGACAGTGGTGTACCCCGTGTTAAAGAAGCGGCGCAACATGGGTTTACTGAAATATTTATCCCATTTCGTAACTACCATAAATCGATGGAAGGGCTGGGTGCTAAAATAACGCCAGTTAAAACAGTGCACGAGCTACTGAGTTTAATTAACTAGCAAACAAAAAGTGCTTAACGATGCATGTTCTCAATGTTAGTCTTGCTTAAAGCCACTTATATAAAGAGTTTAATAAGGAAATGACATGAAAAAATTAGTGATTGCAGCCGCGATTATTGCTGCAGGTGTGGGTGGCGTGAGCTATGCAAACTATGTTGCAACACAAGAGGTACGTGCTGAGGTTGATAAACAGTTGGCCTTGGTCAGCGAACAAACCGGTGCTAGTTTTAACTACGCAGAGCTATCGGCGAGTGTTATTTCAAACAGTGTTGCCATTAGTAATATTGAAGTGACTAGCCCTGAGGGCGATAAAATTGCCACGGTTGAGCATGTTGAAGTGACAGGCTACGAAACCGATAAAATATCGCCACATACTGCTTTTACGTTAAAAAACTTCCAATTTGATAAAAGCTTTGTCGATACACTGCCTGCAGATACAAATACACAACTTGCCTCAGCCAGTTATGATTTACACTCTTCATTAGATTACGACGAGCAATCAGGTAACAGTGATATTGTTGTTAAGCTGCAAGCTAATGATATTGCTAGTATTGATATGGACATGGGGCTTGCTAACTCTAAAGCGCTTATGGATGCTTCACTTGAAATCAGTAAGGCTCAGCAAGCTGCAGGTAATACACCGCTTACTTATGAGCAAGAGCTACAACAGCAAACAATGATTATGCAAGCAATGAGTAAGCTAGAGCCACGTAATGTTAGCTTAGTTGTTAATAACCAAGGTGATCTTAAAGGCTTATTAGAAAGCGAGTTGGCAAAGCAAGGTATGACGTTAGAGCAAATGCAAACAATGCTTGATCAACAGCTTCAACAAGCACCTGTGACCGAAGAAATAGCCAAGGCATTAACTGATTTTGCTCAAGGACTAAATTCGTTTAGTGTGTCAGCAAAATTGCCTGAAGGTAAAACTATGATGGAAGTGAATCAGCAACTAATGATGTTAGCAGGACAACCCGAAGAGCTGGTTAAGTTTATAAATTTAGAAGTTAAAGGCAAATAACAGCGGTAAGTTACAAGCCGTCAGGATTCAATTTAAAACAAAAAAGCCGTACTTGATTATTCAATTACGGCTTTTATTATTTTAGCTGATAGTTAGTGAAGAATACGCGCTCTAATTGTACCTTCAACTGCACTGAGCTCTTTAAGTGCGACTTCTGAGTGATCTGTGTCTACATCAATAACCACGTAACCAATTGCTTCATCGGTTTGTAAGTACTGTGCGGCAATGTTAATACCGTGCTGAGCAAACGCTTGGTTAATTTGCGTTAGCACGCCAGGGCGGTTGTGATGCACGTGTAACAGGCGGCTGCGATTAGCAAGCTCTGGCAATGATACTTCAGGGAAGTTAACTGCGGTAATAGTTGAGCCGTTATCTGAGTACTTAGCGAGTTTACCCGCTACTTCAATACCAATGTTCTCTTGTGCTTCTTGAGTAGAACCACCTATATGCGGCGTTAAAATAACGTTGTCGAATTCACGCAGTGGCGATATAAATTCTTCATCGTTAGATTTAGGTTCAACTGGGAATACGTCAATTGCTGCGCCGCTGAGTTTTTTCTCTGTTAGCGCTTCTGCTAGGGCGTCAATATCAACGACAGTACCACGTGAAGCGTTAATTAAAATAGAGCCTTGCTTCATTACCGCCAATTCAGCCGTGCCAATCAGGTTTTTAGTTTGCGGTGTTTCAGGTACGTGCAAGCTAATAATATCAGCGCGTTGCAATAGCTGCGTTAAGTTATGTACTTGTGTCGCATTACCTAAAGACAGTTTGTCTTCAATGTCGTAATACTCCACGTTCATACCAATATTTTCAGCCATAATGCCCAACTGAGTACCAATGTGACCGTAGCCAATAATACCTAAGGTTTTACCGCGCGCTTCAAACGAGCCATTGGCTGTTTTTAACCAGCCACCACGGTGCGCAGCGGCATTTCGCTGTGGAATACCACGTAATAAAAGCAGTATTTCACCTAGTACAAGCTCAGCTACAGAGCGAGTATTTGAAAACGGAGCATTAAATACTGCAATACCGCGCTCACGTGCTGCGTTTAAATCTACTTGGTTGGTACCAATACAAAAACAACCGATAGCAACCAGTTTTTCAGCTGCATTTAATACCGATTCATTAATATGAGTACGAGAACGCAGCCCCACAAAGTGCACATCTTTAATGCGCTCAATAAGCTCGTCCTCAGGTAGCGATGTTTTAACGTAGTCGATATTGCTATAACCGTTACGTTTTAGCGTTTCAACAGCGCTTTGATGAACACCTTCAAGCAAGAGAATTTTAATTTTGTCTTTTGCTAACGATACCTTACTCATAACCATATCCTATTTAATTTGTGGCCCATTTTTTGTGCCGATAATCACTTTATCAGCACCGCGCTCTGCAAATAGGCCGTTGGTGACTACGCCAACAATTTGATTTATTTGTGTTTCAAGCTGTTTAGCATGGGTAATTTTTAAATTATGTACATCTAAAATAACGTTGCCGTTATCGGTTACAACACCTTGGCGATACACAGGATCACCGCCAAGTTTTAATAATTCGCGGGCAACATAGCTGCGCGCCATCGGAATAACTTCAACTGGCAGCGGGAAATCCCCTAAGGTATCGACTAGTTTGGTGTCATCAACAATACACACAAACTGTTTAGCCACTGCCGCTACTATTTTTTCACGGGTGAGCGCTGCACCACCGCCTTTAATCATTTCGTTTAGAGCGTTAATTTCATCTGCGCCATCAACGTATACATCCAGAGCATCAACATCATTTAGCTCAAATACTTCTATACCAAGTTCTTTTAAACGTGCTGTAGACGCTTCTGAACTAGATACTGCACCAACAATGGTGTCTTTTACTGTGCCTAAAGCATCAATAAAATGATTAACGGTTGAGCCTGTACCAACACCCACTATGGTGTTTTCTTTTACAAACTCCAGTGCAGCCCATGCAGCTGCTTTTTTTAATTCATCTTGTGTCATTGCTATGTGCTCATTTATGTCAAAAATAGACTGTTAGTTTACAAGATTAATTGTTACCAACAGTAGGTTTTATTGGGTGTAATAATAGTTTTAAGAGGCACATCCCACGATTCAATTGGGAGCTTATCCACTTGTTGGCATTCGTGTGCTAGGCCAATAAGTTGTGGTTGCTGCCAGTTTTCTTCGTGTAAACGTGCCAAGGTTCTATCGTAAAACCCACCCCCCATTCCAAGGCGATTACCAAATTTATCAAATGCAACAAGTGGCATAAGTAGATAATCAAGCGCTGGCAATGGGCATATTTGAGAGCAGTTCAGCTTAGGCTCCAAGATACCATAGCGGTTTGCCCTCATGGGTGAGTTATTTTCATATCGTTGAAATAGTAAATTAGCCCCGTTGAAAGGGTGAATTATAGGTAAGTAAACATGCTGTTTTTTGAGCCATAATTCTTTAATTAACAATGATGTATCTAGCTCTCCATCATTGCTTAAATAAATGGCGATATGTTTTTTTTTAGCTATTTTTTGGCTTTTTATATATTGAATAAAATTCACTTTAAGCGAGTGGGCCGCTATTTCTTGCTGGTTTTTTGATAGATTATTCCGTGCTTTACGAATATCGAGTCTTATTTGTGCGCGATTATTGCTCATTAAATAACTAAACCATAATTAAAAAGAGAATAAGTTCGGGAACATTAAATACACAGCAAGCACAATAAGTAATATTACAACTGTGGCAATCAGTGAATATAAAACAAGGTTACTGCGTTTTTTGGGTGTTGTAGAGAGTGGCTCATCTAGCATTAAATCGTCATCTTGCCATGGTTCGTCATTTTCATCAGGCAGTGATAACTCAACCTCGGGGAGACGTTGCTCAAGATCCTCAAGTTTTTCTTCAAGACGAATTAAGCTACTAGTAATGTAATCTAGGGCATCAAATAAGCGCTGATCTCGCTGGCTGTCGTGCGCTTTTTGAGAAGTAGCTTGTGTAGGGGCTGTTTGCTGAAGTTTGCTTTTGATCCCCAGCGTTGAAAGTAACTTAGCTTGCTTAAGGGCTTTCTCTTTGTTGCTAGGAGCAAACAGCGGCTTGCCATTAAAAAATGCCGCCACCTTTTCAGGTGAGGTTTTTAGTTTTTCTGTCAGTGCATTGGTCACTGCTTGGCTGTCTGCGCCTTCTGCAAGTCCTACAAATATAACACGAAAATTGTCGGCCATTTTTTATCCCTAACACGCTTTATTGTATAAGCAGAGTATATACCTAAAATGTTAAACAGTTCGAGACTGTTTTATGACTAACTTAATACACATAGCAAAACGGCCCTAAAAAGGGCCGTTTTAATATTAGCTAGGTGGCTTACAGGCCAGCTGCTGCGCGAAGTGCGTCTGCTTTATCTGTGCGTTCCCATGGGAATTCATCACGGCCAAAGTGGCCGTAAGCCGCTGTTGGAAGATAAATAGGGCGCTCAAGATCAAGCATTTGAATTAGGCCGTAAGGGCGTAAGTCAAAGTGTTCACGAATAAGTTCGATTAAACGCGCTTCTTCTAATTTACCTGTGCCAAATGTTTCAACACTGATAGATGTTGGCTCTGCAACACCAATAGCATAAGACACCTGAAGTTCACACTTGTCAGCAAGGCCAGCAGCAACAATGTTTTTAGCAACATAACGTGCAGCATAAGCCGCTGAGCGGTCAACTTTTGATGGATCTTTACCAGAGAAAGCACCACCACCGTGACGAGCCATGCCACCGTAAGTATCTACAATGATTTTACGACCAGTTAAACCACAGTCACCCATTGGTCCACCAATTACAAAACGGCCAGTTGGGTTAATAAAGAATTTAGTGGCACTAGTAATAAGCTCAGCAGGAAGTACTGGCTTAATAATCGTTTCCATTACCGCTTCTACTAAATCACTTTGCGATACATCTTCGCTGTGCTGAGTAGAAAGTACAACGGCATCAATGCCTACTGGCTTGCCATTTTCGTATGCAAACGTAACCTGTGATTTTGCATCTGGACGTAACCAGTTAAGCTCGCCGCTTTTACGTACTTGTGCTTGGCGTTGTACTAAACGGTGAGAATAAGTAATTGGAGCAGGCATTAATACTTCAGTTTCGTTACATGCGTAACCAAACATTAAGCCTTGGTCGCCAGCGCCTTGCTCTTCAGGGCTTGTACGATCAACACCTTGGTTAATGTCAGGAGACTGTTTACCAATAGTGTTTAAAATTGCACACGAATCGGCATCAAAGCCCATATCTGAGTGTGTGTAACCAATTTCACGTACTGTTTTACGTGTAATTTCTTCGATATCAACCCATGCGCTAGTCGTGATTTCACCACCAACCATAACCATACCGGTTTTAACGTAAGTTTCACACGCTACACGGGCATGAGAGTCTTGCTCTAGGATAGCATCAAGTACCGCATCAGAAATTTGATCGGCGATTTTATCCGGATGACCTTCAGAAACAGATTCAGAAGTAAATAAATGTTTTGCCATTGTAATTATGCTCACAAATATTGCGCTTCACAAACGTCGGTATTAGCGCTAAAAAATTAAGGCGCGTATTTTATCTAAAACAAATGAACTTGCATAGTTTTTTTACGCCTAGACGTCTAAATAAAATATCTAATAGTAAATGGTTCTTAAAAAATATTCATAATGCCCTATTTTTATGGGTTTTTAATTGCACACAGCCCCCACAATAAGTAAGAATGGGGATAAATAAATACCCGCGCAAATACATATAAAGGTAGGAGAATTCATGCCATCTCGCAAAGAACTTGCAAATGCTATTCGCGTCTTGTCAATGGACGCAGTACAAAAGGCCAAATCTGGTCACCCTGGAGCCCCTATGGGCATGGCTGATATCGCAGAAGTATTATGGCGCGATTATCTAAAACATAACCCAACAAATCCAGAGTGGGCTGACCGAGATCGATTTATACTCTCAAATGGTCACGGTTCAATGCTAATTTATTCTCTACTGCATTTAAGTGGTTACGACTTGCCACTGGACGAAATTAAAAACTTCCGCCAAATGCATTCTAAAACACCAGGCCATCCAGAATATGGATACGCGCCAGGAATTGAGACCACTACGGGCCCATTAGGTCAAGGGATCACAAATGCGGTAGGTATGGCGATTGCTGAAAAAGCATTAGCAGCGCAGTTTAACCGTGAAGGCCACGACATTGTTGATCACCACACGTATGCGTTTATGGGTGATGGTTGTTTAATGGAAGGTATTTCTCATGAAGCATGCTCACTAGCCGGTACATTAGGCCTAGGCAAATTAGTGGCATTTTGGGATGACAACGGCATTTCAATCGACGGTGAAGTTGAAGGTTGGTTTAGTGATGATACCCCAGCACGTTTTAAAGCATACGGCTGGCATGTAATTAGTGACGTTGATGGCCATGATAGCGATGCAGTAAGTACAGCAATTGCAGAAGCTAAAAGCGTGACTGATAAGCCAACACTAATTTGTTGTAAAACTATTATTGGTTACGGCTCACCTAATAAATCAGGTAGCCACGATTGTCACGGTGCACCACTAGGTGATGACGAAATTAAAGCGTCTCGCGAGTTTTTAGGTTGGACGGGCGATGCATTTGAAATCCCTGAAGATATTTATGCACAGTGGGATAACAAAGAAAAAGGCCAACAGCTTGAAGCAAGCTGGGACGAAAAATTTGCCGCATATGAAAAAGCATACCCAGAGCTAGCAGCAGAATACAAACGCCGTACACATTCAGAATTACCAGCTGACTGGGCTGAAAAATCACAAGCGTACATTGAAGAGCTGCAAGCAAATCCAGCAAACCCAGCATCACGTAAAGCGTCGCAAAATGCATTAAACGCGTTTGGTCCGTTACTACCTGAGTTTATGGGTGGCTCTGCCGATTTAGCAGGTTCAAACTTAACAATTTGGGATGGCTCTAAAGGCTTAACGGCAGACGATGCAAGTGGTAACTACGTTTACTACGGTGTGCGTGAGTTTGGTATGTCGGCAATTATGAATGGTATTGCACTTCATAAAGGCTTTATCCCTTACGGTGCAACGTTCTTAATGTTTATGGAATACGCACGTAACGCGGTTCGTATGGCTGCATTAATGAAGCAACCAAGCATTTTTGTATACACGCACGATTCAATTGGTTTAGGTGAAGATGGTCCAACTCACCAACCAGTAGAGCAAATTGCCAGCATGCGTTTAACGCCTAACCTTTACAACTGGCGCCCATGTGACCAAGTTGAGTCGGCAATTGCATGGCAACAAGCTATTGAACGTAAAGACGGTCCTACATCATTAATCTTTACTCGCCAAGGCTTAGAGCAACAAGCTCGTGATGCCCAGCAATTAAGCGACGTTAAAAAGGGTGGTTACATCTTAAGTTGTGACGGCAATCCAGAGCTTATTTTGATTGCAACGGGTTCTGAAGTACAGCTAGCGCAAGACTCTGCGAAAGAGCTACGTGGGCAGGGTAAAAAGGTACGTGTTGTATCTATGCCATGTACTGATGCGTTTGAAGACCAATCGCCTGAGTACAAAGAAAGCGTATTACCAGCAAGCGTTTCACGTCGCGTAGCGATTGAAGCGGGTATTGCTGATTACTGGTACAAGTATGTAGGCCTAAATGGCGCCGTAGTCGGTATGACCACCTTTGGTGAGTCGGCACCGGCAAACGAGCTATTTGAGTTCTTCGGCTTTACGGTAGGAAATGTAGTTAACAAAGCAAACGCATTGTTTTAAGCGACTGCTTTAACATTTAAAAGCCCGCCCTGCGTAAAATAGGGCGGGCTTTTTTTATTTCAGAGCTGACAGATTTAAGCTGTCAGCTGTCAGTTTAACTCACAGGTAAATTTACAATGGGGGGAGGTTTTAGCACTAGTTATTAATAAAAAGTTGTAGTGAAAGTCGTGCTTTAGGCGGCGTTAAAACAATCAAAGCTGTTACCATAAATGATGATTGGCTTTGACTTCAAAGGCGTTTAGAGCTAATTCATTCGCTTTAAGCGTATACTAAGGCTGGTAAACGTCCAAATAAAGGTAATTACAGCATAAAATTATTTTTGCTCTAAAAATTAGTTTGCAGTATCATTTCGGGCACAGACTCATTTACAAGGAAGAAATATGTCTTGGTCAAAACTCAATAAAACTATCGATGCCCATTCCGTTATCCCTCTTGACGCACTTAGCTGTCGTAATTTTGGTGTTAATCTCCCCGCTAACTTCCCATTTAATAAAGCTAAATTTACTTGTCAAGCTCTCGCTATGCTATCGCAGCTCAATGACTATGATTTAAAAATGGTGTGCGCCGATATCATTCAAATTTGTGCGAACCCTAATGCTACAAACTCAATTAAGCATAGCCGTAACCCGCTGCGTCGTTTATGGCGAACAAAATATCCATTTCGTAATTACCATTTTTTAATACGTTATAGTTTGGAGTCTAATTTCATCTCAATAACAGATGTATTATTTGATAAGCAGCTACAAGGAGCTAAAGATGTTTTTTCAGCTGAGCGCACCATGCTTTATGAGGTTCAAAGGCTTAGCAACCATAGCTACGATAAATCAATGGATAGAAAAGAGATAAGGAAAATACAAGGAGCGTGGGATGAAGATGTTACTCCTACTACACGAATTAACACACAGCATGCGGCGGTTAACGGTATGCAAAATGAGCTTACCAAAGCCACATGGTTAATGGGCACCCATCTTGACAGAGCTTACGAGGGGGACGGAATAAAGGCTTATACGTTATTTCATAACCCAACAGATAGGCCAAAATTGGATTTAGTGGAGTGCGCCTTTGACAGACGCTCGGGCACTAAATCCCACAATGCTCAGCATTTAGCAGCCGTGCTGGCACAAAATAATCAGCAAGGTAAACAAGTAAAATGGCTAGCTCACAGTCAAGGGGCAATCATTTTTTGCGCTGCATTAGAGCATTATCGTATTCACTATGGTAAGCCACTTAAGGGCCAGCAACTCGCCGTGCATGGTTCAGGCTCAAATGTCGATCGTTTAAAGCGCATTGCCCAAAGTACGGGGCTAAAAATTATTGCTGTGCGTAATAACCCTTATGATTTAGTGCCTAATCTAGCGGGGTGTAATGACTTATCTTCAAGTAGTTTTGTGCGTTCGATGAAATTCAGAGGTTTTGTTAAAGGAGGCGATGCAGGTGCAAGCCCACACACTTTGCCATTTTTAGGTCTAGTAACCTATGCAGACCAATTGCAACTGCTAGGCTATAACGATAAGGCCGATATAGTAAGAAAGTTTATTAAAACTCTACCGCCAACGGATGCGCGATTATGATCAAATTAGCCAAGACTTTTTACCGTGGTTTTATTGGCGGGCCCAGCTTCGACAACTGTATTCACCACCGTCTTATTCTAGAAGAAAAGCTACTCACTCTCGATATGCCTAGCAGTAATGTTGCTGCTGTACCGTCTACCATTGACGTGTCGTTTCCCTATAATTCAAAAAGTTGGTTTAATCAGCACAAGGAAGATTATTTCCATCACGTATATGTGCATATGCTTACAGAAAATTGGATGTACTTGCCACCAATAAGTTATCTGCCAAGCAGTGAGTATGGCATGCTTAGTTGCCAACTAAGGATTAAACAATCTAATGAAATCAATGTACTGGATACCGTGCAACTCAAGCATTTTGTAATTGAATCATACGATAACTTCCATTGGGCCCCTGATGGAAAAAACACTAAGATTAAAAATGATACCACTTTAGAATCAAGTAAAATGGCCGTCCCCTTTGAGCCAGATGAGTTAGAAGAAGAAATTTTAGGTCGTATTGAATCTTATGGAAAGCCGCCATTACCTGCCGCTAAAGAGGTTGTGATTAATAATCGCCAGTGGGTGTTTTACCAGGTAAAAAAAAGTAATAGACGCTCTCGCCAAGATTTTTATTGTTTACCATTAAGTGAGCATGCATTTTTAGAGGTTGAATTTAATCATCGTGTTGACCGCTCAGATAAGCATAAAAAATGGGCTAAACATGCACTTGAATCACAGCAGCGAATCATGGAATCAATTAAACTCAGTAATTTACCCCCCGATCACGATAATTTAATTACTGATAATTCTAAGAATGATTAAATTAGCCAAGGCTTATTACCGTGGCTTTGTCGGTGGGCCCAATTTTGAAAATTGCATCCACTATCGCTTTATTTTAGAAGACAAACTACTCACTCTCGGTGTGCCAGATAGCAATGTCGCAGCTGTACCGTCTACTATTGATATCTCATTTCCGTATAATTCAACCAGCTGGTTCAACCAGCATAAGGAAGATTATTTATATCATGAATACGTGCATATGCTCACTGAAAACTGGATGTATTTGCCACCAGTTAGTTATTTGCCCAGTAGTGAGTATGGCATGCTCAGTTGCCAATTACGGATTAAACAAACCAATAAAATCAATGTGCTTGATATCAGCCAATTAAAACATTTTGTAATTGATGAGTACGATGATTTTCATTGGGCCCCAGATGGAAAAAACACTAGAATTAAAAATAGTACTACCTTAGAGTCGAGTAAAAGAGCAAACCCTTGGCAGGGGGAAGCTTTAGAAGAAGAAATTTTAGGTCGTATTGAAGTTTATGGTCAGCCGCCATTGCCTGCGGCTAAAGAGGTAATTATTAATAATTACCAGTGGGTGTTTTACCAAGAGTGCAGAGGTAATGTTCTTTCTCGCCACGACTTTTATTGTTTGCCATTATGTGAGCATGCTTTTTTAGAGGTAAAGTTTAATCATCGTGTTGACCGCTCAGATAAGCATAAAAAATGGGCTAAGCATGCACTTGAATCACAACAGCGAATTATGGAATCAATTAAACTCAGTGATTTACCCCCAGATCACGATAATTTGATTGCAGATAATTCTAAGAATGATTAATTTAACCAAAGCTTTTTACCGTGGTTTTGTAGGAGGCCCTAATTTTGAAAATTGCATCCACCACCGTCTTATTCTAGAAGACAAGCTGATAACACTCGATGTGCCTGATAGCAACGTCTCAGCAGTGCCGTCTACCATTGATGTCTCGTTTCCTTATAATTCAACCAGCTGGTTTAACCAGCATAAAAAAAACTATTTACACCATGAATACGTGCATATGCTCACTGAAAACTGGATGTATTTGCCTCCAGTAAGTTATTTACTAAGCAGTGAGTATGGCATGTTTAGTTGCCAACTGCGTATTAAACAAACCAATAAAATCAATGTTCTTGATACTATGCAATTAAGACGCTTTGTAATTGATGAGTATGATAATTATCATTGGGGGTCAGATGGTTATAACACTAAGCTTCAAAATGATACTAAGCTAGAGTCGAATAAAAGAGCAAACCCATGGGAAGGCGAAGCACTGAAAAAGGAAATTTTAGGGCGCGTTGAATCTTATGGTTATCCGCCACTGCCGGCAGCTAAAGGAGTAATTATTAATGATCGCCAATGGGTGTTTTATCAAATAAAGAAAAGTAATAAGCATTCTCGCCAAGACTTTTATTGTTTACCATTAAGCGAGCATGCATTTTTAGAGGTTGAATTTAATCACCGTGTTGATCGCTCTGATAAGCATAAAAAATGGGCTAAGCATGCGCTTGAATCACAGCAGCGAATCATGGAATCAATTAAACTCAGTAATTTACCCCCCGATCGCGATAATTTAATTACTGATAATTCTAAGAATGCTTAACGTAATCGAAGCGTTTTTATGGCTTTTAAAAGTTAAAAAGTCCACCCTGCGTAAAACAGGGCGGGCTTTTTTATGAGTTGTACTTTTATCACTTCCTCTAAAGCATAGCGTCTCATCGCCCTCTTTGTGCACAAATTATTAAAAATTTATTTGAACACAGAGAAGCGAATGAGAAGAAAATGAGGCAATACAAAAACCAAATTAAAAAATTAGTTTAGCTGTTTGATTACTGCCTCTAAAGCGAAGCGTCTCATCGCCCTCTTTATGCATAAATTACTAAAAGATCTGTTCGAAACTCGCAGCCCATTGCTCGAAGCATATCTCTCTATAAAGTCGTTCATTTTTAATCTTTTGGCTTCTAAATGAGTAATTTTCACAGCACTTAACTTGCAAGGTTTTTATGTATCAGGCACTGTGGGGGTAACAAAATTATAAATTAACAACAGGAGTTAACATGCCAAAGTTCGATAACGTTAGTGTGGTTAAAAAAGCCAATGTGTATTTTGATGGCAAAGTATCAAGCCGTACTGTACTTTTAGGTAACGGTGAGGCGAAAACCTTGGGTTTTATGCAACCCGGTGAATTTGAGTTTAATACTAACCAAAAAGAGTGCATGGAGTTGTTAGCAGGGCAGTGGGATGTATTACTACCTGGTGAAACACAGTGGAAAACATTTAATGCGGGCGAGTCATTTAATGTTGATGCTAATGTGAGCTTTCATGTAAAAGTAAGTGATTTTGCAGATTATTGTTGTTCATACACCGATTAATTTGTTGGTTGATTAAATTTTCAACACCTCTAAAGGCCGCTTTAAAGCGGCTTTTTGCATACTTAATGCTAAATGAATGATCTAAATCAGGTGGGGTAATAAATAATTGCGTAATTTTCATTTTTTCTCTTGTGTTAATTCGTTTAGCCCCCAATACTAACTATGAGGTAACAAATAAAAGGATACCCTATGAAAATTAATCTTTCTGGTCACCATGTTGACGTTACTGATTCTATTAAAGAACACATTAACGAAAAGTTCTCAAAAGTCGCGAGCCATTTTCCATCATTGATATCTCTAGATATTATTCTTTCAAAAGAGCATCATAAGTTCCAAGCAGAAATTAGCACAAATTATGAAGGTGCGCGTATATCGGTTAAAGGGGAAAACGAGGTTATGTACCCAGCCATTTCCAGCGCAGCTAAAAAACTCGATGCCGCACTAAAGCATCGTAAAGGGCAAATAAAAGCGAACTTACATGAAAAGCCTGTAAGTACCACACCTGAAATAGCACATGAAATCATCCAAGAGATGGATTTAAATTAATAACTAACAATGTGTTATTTTTAAAAAGAGCCTAAGGGCTCTTTTTTATTGTCTGTAAATTAGGTAAATTATGCATTCACACAGTTTATTAATGATTAAAATTAATAATAAAAGCACATAACACACCAAATTTGAGAAGTTAATGCAGTACACACAAAGCACATGGAAGTCTCGGTTAGGAGCGCTCGGCCCAGGTATTTTAATGGCTACCGCTGCCATTGGTGGCTCACACTTAGTTGCATCGACTCAAGCTGGCGCATTATTTGGCTGGCAGCTATTTTGGCTTATTGTGGTGGTTAACGTTTTAAAGTACCCGTTTTTTCGTTTTGGTATGGAATACACACTCGCTACTAAAAATAGTTTAGTCGAAGGGTATAAAAACCAAGGGCCTGGCTATTTTTACAGTTTTATTGTATTGAATATTATTGCCGCGGTGGTAAATACCGCGGGCGTATTGTTGCTTACTGCGAGCTTATTACACTACGCATTACCGATTAGTATTCCCGTTACCTTATTGTGCTGGTTAATATTGGCTGCGTGTTTAATTATATTATTACTAGGGCACTTTAAAGCACTCGATAATGTTGCAAAAGCTATTATGGGGCTACTTACTATAGCAACCATAACCGCATTAGTTATTGCTATAAATAACGGCCCTGTAGCTCCTGTAAACTATGTTGGCCCCTCACCATATGAACTTGCCATGTTAGGCTTTATGGTTGCCTTAATGGGCTGGATGCCAGCGCCTATTGAAATTTCGGCTCTGAGCTCGTTGTGGCTTAAAGAAAAACAAGCTCAGCAAAGTGTGACTAAAAGCCAAGGCTTATTCGACTTTAATGTAGGTTATTGGTTAACCGCCGGGCTTGCGCTGGTATTTTTTAGTTTAGGTGCGTTAGTGCAATATGGGCAAAGCAGTAATATAGAGCTTGGCGGTGTAGCCTTTGCTAAACAGCTGATTGATATGTACGCATTGACTATTGGCGAGTGGGCAAGGCCTTTGGTATCTGCCATCGCGTTTTTGTGTATGTTTGGCACCACACTCACCGTGCTTGACGGTTACGCCCGCACACTTAACGAATCGCATAAACTTCTTGGTTTTAAGCAATCAAAACATAGCTTAAATACGTGGCTTATATTACAAGCATTGGCCGGTATGGCGGTGATCTTATTTTTTAAATCAGCTCTTGGGCCCATGCTTACCTTTGCCATGACGCTTGCGTTTGTAACCACACCGGTTTTTGCATGGCTTAACTTCAGCCTAGTTCGCTCAGAGCCTGCGATTAAACACAGTCTACTTTTGCGTGGCTTAACCTGGTTAGGCTTGGTGTACTTGGTTGGTTTTGCTATGGCGTTTGTGGTTTGGAAGTTGATGTAATTTTATATTCGAGGTTCGAGGTTCGAGGTGAAAGGTACAAACCAAACGATCTCTGCATAAATACCGGCTAGTGTGGACCACGATAGCCTACGGTGGGCGAGAATTGGCCTGTCAAAAGTAATAGCTAGGTGAAAAAGATGATCATACTTGAAAGCCAAGTATTTAAGACAATCCCTAAGTCTTCAGAACAGAGCTTTATCTTTTTAAATAATACGCAAACAGATAAAGTTGTTGATGGTACTTATTTGGAGCTTTGTATTAAAGCAGGTTGTAAATTCCTTGTCTTTATGACTGATGACACTCCTTACGAGGATATGCTTCATATCCATCTCTTGAATGAGCGCCTTGATATTGTTGATTCAGCTACGATTGGTAGTATGTATTCAACGGGATCTTTTCGAAATTATAATATTCAAAACTCGAACACGTTAACTTTTCATTTTATTGGCGATACTAAATGGAAAATAGAAATACTAGATAGTAAGGAGTTCTTATTTCCTCTTATTTCTTCACTTAAAGGGGTTTCGAGAAAGAATATTTTTTATCAATATTTTAAAATTTATAACAACCTTTCGTTATAAACCTTGTAACTTTAAATTGTCCTAGGTAATCATTATCTTATGTTTAATCTACAAGGAAGAAACTATGATATTTAATATGCTCATTACAGACAACTTCGCATCATTTTATGATGAGGATAAAGAAGTACATATTTTTATTGATAGTTTTGATAATCAAAAGTTTGAGATGCGAATAGGGGGCTTAGAACACTCGAAATCAGTCGGTAGCGTTTTAGCTTCTAGTCATGATGAGTTAAATATAAGGTTATTAGCGCTTTATATTAAATATTAATACACGGAAAAATGAGTTGAAAATGGAAATAAGAACAGGCGAGCTTTCAAACCCACACGTTATAAAGTTACTACAAGCGCATCATAACGATATGCTAAAGCACTCACCTGTTGAGAGTGTACATGCACTTGATGTGAGTAAACTCACTCAGCCCAACATAACATTTTATAGCTTATGGATTGATAATAATTTAGCGGGTGTAGGTGCATTAAAAAGCGCTCAATACAACTCATGGCGAAATTAAATCAATGCGTACCTCAAGTAACTATTTATGCCAAGGCATGGCGGCTAAGTTACTCACGCATATTATTAAGCAAGCAGCACTGCGAGGTTACAAAACAATAAGCTTAGAAACTGGAACAGCAGAGGCATTTTTGCCCGCACAAAAGCTCTACGTCCAATTTGGTTTTAAAGAGTGTGAACCGTTTGGGAATTATGAACTAGATCCGTATAGCCTGTTTATGAGTAAATCGGTTTAAACTAAAATGACCGAGAAGTAACGTTTTGTAGTTATATGATTTAAATATTATCCGCATGGCTCTTCAGAGCGATAACCGGTCATTGAAAGTGGCTAAATATCGTCGTTAATTGATTGGTTAAGCTGTTCTTTGCGCATATATTCATGAAAATGAGCGACGCGCGCATTATTGCTCTATTAAACTTTACTTAAAATTCTAGAAAAATTAGTCATAGTAATACATTAGGTTATTTGTTAAAACTATATCATGCAGAAAAATGAGTGTTTAGTCGGCAGAAATATGCGCGATGAGCGCACTATTAAAA
>NZ_JBQKUL010000056.1:0-22619 GCF_054968565.1 Pseudoalteromonas sp. G5_S1_54_S4
TACTATGTAAATTTTTCTCTGGAAAAGTGAAACTTTACATTTGCTAACTCTGGAAAACGAACTAAGCTGACCAAGTAACGTACAATTTTTGGTCGGCTTTTTCATGCTCACAATAGTTCAATCAGATGATTTTAAAACTGAGATCCAAACTCCCTTTTGCAAAACAAAATCAAGCATTCAGCTAAAAGGCTTTCCAACTTTTTATGAAGATGGTGAATACGTCATGCCAATAAACCTTTGGATGAATCACCTCATTAACGTTAAGCGCGCAAAAAACATCAATTCAAACGTTCGTGCCATAAGTCGATATTGGCGCTTTTTAAAAAGCCATGAACTCTCTTGGAAAGACTTTCCAACTATCAAATCAAATAAGCCCACATATATTTTCCGAAACCAAGATCTTTTGGCCTCAGTGAAAGCCGGTGAGCTAAATAGTTCAACAGCAGCTGTATATATGAACCATATAATTAAATTCTACGAGTGGGCATATTACGAGAGGTTAATTAACTTCTCTAAGGAAAATAAACCATTTGAAGTAGAGTTTGTTAGCATCAAAACGACTGGGATGCTTGCGCATATCAATCGTAATTATGTTGTTAGAAGCTCAGACTTAAGGATCAGGGTCCCAAGGCGTACACCAGAGCAAAGCTTGAATCCCCTTACAGAAGATGAGGTAAAATTATATTCGCGAGCACTCAAAGAACAGTCAATTGAGTTCCAAATACATCAACTATTACAACTCATGTGCGGCCTTCGTATAGAAGAAGCCTGCACCTTTCCTGCTAATCTAGTGAATAGATGTGACCCGAATAAATACCATATTCAAGTTAGTATAGGACCTCATAACGGTGTACTCACCAAATTTGGCTCAGTCAGAACTATCGAAATTCCAACACTGTTAATGAACAAGATGCATCGCTACTTGATTAGTGAGCGTCGCCAGAAAAGAGAGTCTAAAACCGATAAACCGATTACGGAATTATTAATTACCAATCGAGGTAAACCATATACTACCAATGCAATACAGCGTCACTTTAGCTTAACTCGTAATTACATACGCAATGAGCTAAATACCCACTTTCAGCATAGAACTCACGATTTACGTGCAACTTACGGTACATTTCGCCTTGCGTCCCTTTTAGACGAAAAAGTTGGGTTGTCACCATTCGATGCTATGTCATTAATCATGGGGTGGATGGGACATAAAGATGAGAAAACAACTTGGCGATACCTGAACTTTATAAACCGAAGCAAGGCATCGATACGTGCAGTTTGCTTTTTAGATCAAGTTATGGAGTCAGTCATTAATGAGGATCTCTCGTGATTAACAAATCAAATTTAAATATTGACCTTAAACTTAAGTTAAATATTTATGGTGATCAATTTGTATACCCAGACTTTCAAAGATTTAGATACAAAGGCGTGCCTAAACTTTTTGAAATGCATCGGGGTACTTTGCTTAACCGAGACAACCAAATTATTAAGTGGTATCAAGCATTCAAAGCTAATACAGAATATACTGACACAACAATGAATACCCTTTTTAGAACATTTACACGGTATGTGAATATTTGTGACAGTATTCCAGTAAATCCAGATTCAAAAGAGGGTATCAATGCATTTGAAACAGCTCTAGTTCACAGCGTTAGAATTGGCAGCAAAAGTTCAAACACAGCAAAAGGTGAATTAAGTAGTATAAGAACAATAATGAAGATGCTAGATCACCCTGTTGATGAGTGGTTTTCTAAATTCAAACTATTTCGCAGCCAAATAAATCCAACTCAAGCATACTCAGAATCTGAATTGAAAAAGTTAATTAAAATACTAAAAGAACTATATTTTCAGCTTTCCAAGCAAATTCAAACCTCACCTAAAGAATACATTCAAGCAAGGAGAAGCGACCAATACGCGAGCTTTTCTTTTAATAAAATCGAAGTGCCTGTAAGTGGTGCTATTACCAAGTGTTACTGTGCTGCATATTTCTTACTTGCCTATTACACATGGGCAAACGCTAGTACGATAAGAGATATGGATATCCCCAAAGCTTCACAAAAAAAGGGACAGCAAGGTAAGTGGTTTGTGCAAACAGCGTTAAAGAAGAGAGCTAATAAATTTGTTACCATCGAGCTCGGCGATAATCTTAGCACAGACATTCCAAAGCATGCGCTAAATTTTATTAATGACCTTATCACCCTTACGCACGTGCTGTTTCCAGATGCCAATAGACTACTTCATCAATGTCTAAACGGGATAAATAAGCCCTTGTGCCCAACGCATATTCGTTCCAATATGAATTGGCTAATTAATATATTCGATTTGACTGATGACAATGGTCAACAACTTAGGCCTGAAGCTAAACGCTTTAGAGCTACAGGTGCATCTAATTACTTAGCACTCACAGGAAACTCACTCGAAACATCCATGTTGCTCAATAACACACCTGATGTAGTTCGAAAGCACTATAGCAGAGGTAACGAGTCAGAAAATAACGCCCAACTTCAAGCCACAGCTAACACCTTAGAAAATGCAATTAAATGTGGCGATATTAGTAGAGCACGAGAACAAACTCTTGAGCAAATGAATCTAGAAATACTACCCTATGATGAATTCGTAAACCGCTATGCTAAATCAGGGAATGGTCAAAAAACACCTTTAGGTACAGGTTGCAAAGACCCCTTTGATAACCATGGTGACCGTTTTCGACGAAAGGCCTCTATCGATAGCGTTGACATGACCCATCTTGCCTGTGCAGACTTATTAAATTGCTTTTCCTGCCCAAATCAAGTGCTGGTTGAAGAAGTTGATGATATTTGGTGTTTATTGAGTTTTTATGAAGCGTTAGAGGATGCCAAAGAAGATCACCTCAACATGTCACACTTTAAAAACAATTTTGATCGAGTACTAAGAAAAATAAAGCAAGTGCTTTTTAGTATCGACTTAAAAGTGCGCAGGCAAGCTGAGCGGAAGCTACATACAATTGGTCGCCACCCTTTTTGGCCCGATACGCTTAATTTGGTTTTATAAGGAAATGCTATGAAACCGTTACTTGCTGCACCAGAACAAGTTATAAAAGAGAATACTGTTTTTGTTGAACAGGCAATACAGTATTTTGAAAATAAGGATTGGGACAATTTAAACAAAATCCCAGTAATGATTGACCAAAATGGTAAAACCATAAGTTACTTTGGCGATAACACATGGGATTTAACACACTATGTAGATGTCAAAATTGTTTCGAAAAAGCGGGCTTCTTTTACTCATTTAACAACTATTTCCTTGTTGCAAGAACAAAAGTTACTCGCATTCCTTGGTTTATTTGCTGTCGGCACCTTAAGGCAAGGGGCAATGATAAAAACCACAACATTTTTAGAGAGAAATATCAATTTAACCCAAGTATATAAATACATAGAATCCATCAAAGCAGATTCGATTTGTGTCCTTAACCATCCCATACAGTTTTCTAGGTTTTGCGAATATTTAAAGTCACTTAAAATGAGTGGGCCATATACTTCAAAACTTATTTTCGCATTAAACTGGATCGAAGCGGTTAAGAACCAAACCCCCATAAAACTATCATTACCTTTGACGACATCAATTACAGAATTAGGCCGTCAATTAGGTTGCCCAACCAAACTAGAAAGTGAGCAGTATTACGCTATACCATCACGCTTGATGCAACTCATATACTCAAAGGCTATCGAGTATATAGATACTTACTATCCTATTCGAGATACATTATTAGATATCCATACCGAGCAGCAAGAAAACTATGAAATTGGCAAAGCGGCTGTTGATAACAAAATAAAATCAGGTCAATGGAACTGGTTAACATCTGATTCCCCTCACTACAAAGCTGAGATAACTAAAGCTAAACCCCAAACTTCTACCAATATACTTAAAAGCTATATTTCCAACGCTGATATCGAAAAATTAATTCCTAGTGATATACGAAGATTCAATTGGTTATACTCCCATATTCTAACTTGCTGCTTTATAATTTGTGGAGCCTTTTCGGGCATGAGAAGAAGCGAGATCTATAGTTTACACTCTGATAGCTTTAAAACATTAAAATTAAAAGACCAAGTGTTTTATTCGTTACAATCCTACCACAGTAAAATGACACCTGCGGTGCCTGAAAAAGCAGAGTGGTTGGCATCTCCAATTACTGGGAAAGCAATCGAGCTCGCATCACTACTCACTCAAAATATGAGAACTCAACTCATGCTCTCAGATGACCGAGTCGAAAATGCTAGAGCCTCAAGCATCTGGCTAGTTCAACAAATGAAATGCAGAAAGCCAAACATGCTGACAGGTCCACCTTTTGCTCTTCATCATAAGCAGCTAGTAGAAGAGGCTGGCGCCATCGTAAATGAGCAAGATTATGAAGAGTTTAAACTTCTAAATCCAAACCTAAACATACACGCTTACAAGCAAAAGATAGTTATAGGTAAGCCTTGGGCTTTTACAACCCACCAACTCAGGCGAACTTTTGCAGTATTTGGTAAACGCTATAATTTACTCTCTGACGTTGCCATTAAACAACAGTATAAGCATATATATTTACCAATGTCTCAATGGTACTCAGAAGGAGGCGTAGCAGCCAAAATAAAACATGTAAAAGTGGACTCAGAACTCAATAATTTACTTCAAGAAGTGGATAAAGAAGTCACTACACAACTATTGCATCAGTGGTATAACTCAGATGACAAGCTATATGGTAAGAAAGGTATAGATGTTGTTAAAGATAGAGAAGATACCGCTGTTAAATACTCATCCTGGGATGCTCTTTATGCTCAAGTATCTGCTGGTAGAATATCTATTGCTGGTACACTTCACTCATACTGCATGGCTGATTATGAATGCAGAATGGAAAAGGTCGTATCACCAACCAACTGTTTTAACTGCGAGAACGTTGTCATAGACGAAACTAAAGCACAAGCTTGGCAAAAACGACATCAGTGGATTGTTGAGACTATAACTGAAATGGAGCAGCATACTAAACTATCTCAATCGCAGCTAAGCCATTTTATTACGCAATTACGTGCAGCTGAAAAGGTTATGGACTACTTTGAGATAAGCTACACTCCATACAAACCCGAAATTGAGATCAGACAGCTTTGAGTAAGTCAGAGAATACAAGGTTAGAGCTTCTAAGCGCAATTGACAGGATACTTTCTGGCGATACAGTACGTATTGATGCCAAACGAGGTTTAAGTGCCATTGCAGTTGAGGAAGAAGCTAACCTTGGTAATGGCTCAGCTTACTATTACTCAGACGTCATTGAAAAAATTAAACTACTAAAATCAAAAGCTATAACAAAAAAGCAAGCACAGCAAAACTCAGATGTTACTAAGTTACGTGAAAAGCTTGCCAACGAGAAACGGTTAAAAGAAAAATATCGAGCGGAAATAGCCAGCTTAAAAGAGCAAATGGCACAAATGGCTTCTACCCACAATGCCCTAGCGCTTTCAAATCACCAGCACTTAAAAAAGATTAATGACCTCGAATCTGAGTTATTTCTGCTTAAGGGAAGTAACTAGCAGAATGTACCAATTTATAGCATGTATTAGTTTAGACTTGAACTTACAGCTATATATTTTTATATCATAAGCTTAAATTTCATAATGAGAAAACGACAAAAGTACTGACGCTTAGGTGAGAATAAAAAGCCCTCTTCAATATTATGTACAACTAAAGCCTTCCTTTTCTCGAAAAAGAGCCAACTTTCATTAGTAAAGCGGCTTAAAGACCAGCTAATACAAAAATATTTTATAAAAAACAAATGCGACACCCATTTTAGTTATTACCTACTAAGCCTTACCTTCTAATTTAATTAGTGTCAAAAATACAAATTGAAAATTGACACTGTAAAAGCTCACAGTGCCAATTTACCTTTAAGCTTAGAAATCGTTCTTCGGTTTTACATCTAGTAGCTGACCATTTTTAGCTATTTTGAAATAAACGTGATCACTACCGTTATTATTTGATGCTTGAACAACATAATAGTCACCGTTCTTGCTTATGACTGAAAACGCTTCTGAAGAAATATCTTGCCAAGAATCATTTAATTTTCCAACTTCAAAACCATAGTCTTTAAAGGTCAATTTTTTTATTGATTTAGCTGCGATACTAATCGCTTGTTGATCATTAATGTAGCCATGGGCATGATCACTATGTGCTAAAACACCAGTACTCATTAACGTAATACAAACTAAGACGATTGAAATTAATTTATTCATTGTTTTCTCCGGTTAAATTTTAAGTTTACTTTTTTAAGCCAATCACTTTAAATTGACCTTTTACTAAAAGTTGTATAGCCACGGGGTTATCTGAGTTGTTTTTCCAGTACCAGCCATGTGAGCCCCCAAATGGGGCGGTAAAGCTGCCCTTCATTTCGCTTAAATTGGCAATTGCATAGCTTTCGAAGTAACCGGTTGTGTCTCCTGCTGGCTCTCCGTGTAAATCAAAATGTAAAGAAGCGCCATCGGTCATCCATTCGTAGGTCATTTTTTCATATTGTTGCATCTCAAATTTATATTCAACCCCGCGATTTGCAGGGATAGTGACTTCAATTGTTTGAAACTCATCACTGCCCACTTGCAATGAATCTGATGTTTTAAGTGGTTTTTGCGCTGATGCCTGAGCTATTTTAGTAACGCCCAGTTGTTTACCGATCCCGGTTGGATCAATGTTATATTCTGCCGGAAGGATAAATAGCACAAAGGCGATTATCGCAACTAATGAAGCGGTGATACTGGCTTTTATAAGTGTTTTTGAACTAACTGTATGTTGCATATATTTCTCTAAATTAATTAATTATATAGCCGGTTAATTGAAGGCCGACTAGCATTAAGCCGGCACTCATTAACGCACCGTTGATAAATGTTGAAAAACGATGAAATGACGGCCGTTTACGCCACACATTAATGGCAATTAAAATAACTGCGAGCGCTAAAAATTGGCCAAGCTCTACGCCAATATTAAAGGCGATTAGGTTTGTCAGTAATCCATCTTCGGGTAATTGAAACTCTTGTAACTTGGTTGCTAGACCAAAGCCATGAAACAAACCAAAAATAAGCACCGCCATTTTTGTATTTGGCTGCCAATTAAAACAACGCTTAAACCCACCTAAGTTATCAAAGCCCTTATAAATAACTGAAAAACCAATAATAGCGTCAATTAAATAGGCATTAATCTGAATATCGCCAAGCACACCTAATAGTAACGTTGTGCTGTGGCCGATGGTGAACATGGTGACATACAGCAAAACCTCTTTACTGCGATACAAAAAGAAGATAACACCGATTAAAAACAATATATGGTCGTAACCGGTGATCATGTGCTTTGCACCAATATAAATAAATGGCACAAACTGTACGCCTTGGTTTTGCTCTAAAAAAGCGCGAGTGCTGTCATCAACTCCATGGGCCAAGGTCTCAAAGCTAAGAAAAGCCAAAACAAGCACCATAATCATTATGCTAACGTTTATTATTTTAGTTGACATCATGTTGCTCCAACGTTTCACTTTCAGTCAAAATAGACTCCTTTTCATTGTGTAAAAGTCGATACAGTGCGGGGATCACAAATAATGTTAGTAAGGTCGACGAAATAATGCCGCCAATTACCACGGTTGCTAAAGGCCGCTGTACTTCTGAGCCAATCCCTGTATTAAGTGCCATAGGAATAAATCCTAATGAGGCAACCAGTGCTGTAGTTATCACTGGGCGAAGACGTGTTAATGCCCCCTCTGTTATCGCTTGATTAAGCCCCATTCCTGAGCTGCGTAATTCACGAATAAACGATACCATTACCAAGCCGTTTAATATGGCAATGCCGGATAAAGCAATAAAACCGACCGCTGCAGATATTGAAAATGGAATATCACGTAACAGCAGTGCTGCAATTCCACCGGTAAGCGCTAAAGGCACACCGGTAAAAATAATCGCAGCATCTTTAAGTGAGTTTAAAGCTAAAATAAGCAAGCCTATAATCATTAACAATGTAACGGGCACAACCACACTCAAACGCTCAGAGGCCGATTGTAACTTTTGATACGTTCCTCCGTATTCAATCCAATAACCAGCAGGAATAGTGACTTTATCTTCAATAATTGTTTGAATATCTCCAACAAAGCTTCCTAAGTCACGTCCTCGTACATTGGTAGTCACTACAATACGACGTTTAGCATTTTCGCGATTAATTTGACTTGCGCCATTAGTGAGTTTGATTGTTGCTAACTCTTGGAGCGGCACAGCGCGACCATTAGGTAAATTAATAGGTAAGTAACCTATCTCTTGCACATTATTACGCTGCTGCTCTTCTAAACGAACAACAATATTAGAGCGGATATCCCCTTGATAATACTTACCTGCAATAGTCCCTCCTAATGCGGTGGCTAACTGTGACTGAATGTGTGCTTTGCTGATACCAAACTGGCTTAGCTTTTCAGTATTGGGTACAATTTCAAGCATTGGCAACCCGCTTGTTTGCTCTACCATTAAATCGGCAATACCGTCAACATTTCCAATAGCGGATTCAATCTCCTTACCTAACGCAGCAAGTGTTTCAAAGTCATCACCAAACACTTTAATTGCCAGCTCAGCGCGTACACCTGCTAATAATTCATTAAAGCGCATTTGAATTGGTTGTAAAAACTCATAGCGGTTACCTGGAATTGGCTTAACTAAGGCTGCTAACTCTTCAACAATTTGTGCTTTTGACTTATCAGGGTTTGGCCATTGCTCTCGTGGTTTTAGAATAATAAAGTTATCGGCTACGCTAGGGGGTACTGCATCTGTTGCTACATCTGCGGTGCCGATTTTTGCAAATACACGCTCGACTTCAGGCATCTGCGTAATTTTTTCTTCCAACACTTTTTGTAGCTCAATCGCTTGGCTTAATGATGTACCAGGAATACGAAGCGCATGCATGGCAATGTCTCCTTCATCAAGATTTGGTGCAAACTCGCTTCCTAAGCGTGTCGCTTGATAACCAAAGAATGTTACGAGTAAACAAGTTATTAGCACCACAGCCCAGCGGCCTTTTAATGCTAATGAGAGTACCGGCTTATAAATACGACTTAACCCCAGCATAATATGATTAGGTTTTTCTTTAATTGGCTTTTTAAATAATAGGGCGATCATTGCAGGCACAAATGTGATCGAAAGCGCCATTGAACAAAGCAAAGCAATCACAACCGTTAATGCCATTGGATGGAACATTTTTCCTTCAACGCCTTCAAGCGCGAAAATAGGTAAATAAACAACGGTGATGATGAATACACCGAATAAAGCGGGTCGAATAACCTCTCGTGTAGCCGTAAAAACAATGTCTAAACGTGCTTTTAAAGAAAGAGGGGTATCACCTCTCATACTTAAACGACGTAAGCAGTTTTCGACGATAATTATCGTACCATCAACCAATAGACCAAAATCTAATGCCCCTAAACTCATCAAGTTTGCACTGACTCGCGTATGTACCATACCGGTTATTGTCATCAACATTGCAAATGGGATCACTAAAGCCGTTAAAAATGCGGCTCTGAAATTCCCCAGTAATATAAATAATACAACAATAACTAAAATGGCCCCTTCGAGCAGGTTAGTTTGAACAGTATTAAGCGTTTTATCTACCAGTTTAGTTCGGTCATAGACGGCTTTTGCAACTATACCTTCGGGTAAACTGCCATTGATTTCTTTTAACTTTTCACCAACGCCTTGTGCAACTGTGCGACTGTTCTCACCTATTAACATGAACACGGTGCTCATCACCACTTCGCGGCCATTTTGTGTAGCAGCACCAGTACGCAATCCTTTGCCATCACTTATAGTGGCAACATCTTTAATAAACACTGCACTGCCGTCTATGGTTTTGATGGGTAAATTAGTGATTTCAGTTAAACCAGCAACCTGACCTGGGACACGAATTAACCATTGCGCACCGCTTTTTTCAATAAATCCGGTGCCTTGGTTTTGGTTGTTTTGACCAATAGCATCAACAACATCTGCTGAGGTAAGATTATAAGCCAGTAGTTTTTCAGGTTTAAACGCAACGAGAATTTCACGCTCGTAACCACCAATAGGGTTTACTTCAACAACACCTGGTACCCGCATTAATTGAGGGCGAATTGTCCAGTCATGTACTGTTCGTAAATCAATGGGGGTTATATCACTACCGTCGGGATTTTTAGCACCAGGCACAGCATCAACCGTAAACATAAAAATCTCACCTAATCCAGTAGCAATGGGACCAAGCTCAGGTAAAAGGTTTATCGGCAACTCCGAACGTGCACTAGACAACCGCTCATTAACCAACTGACGAGCAAAGTAAACATCGGTATTATCAGCAAAAATAGCAATAACCTGAGATAAACCATAACGAGACACTGAGCGTGTGTTTACAAGTCCTGGTAACCCCGCAAGTGCGTTTTCGAGGGGGAAAGTAACGCGTTGTTCAACCTCTAACGGCGTATAGCCTGGCGCTTCGGTGTTGATCATAACCTGAACATTGGTTATATCAGGTACTGCATCAATAGGCAGTTTAGTAAAATTCCATAAGCCTAATCCTGCAATGGCTAATACCATGACAAGAACGAGGATATTGCGCTTTATAGCAAAGCGTAAAATCGATTCTAACATTACGCTCTCCTAGTGATCGTGTGACGCGCCAGATTTTTCAATATCGGCTTTGATGACATAGCTATTTTCAGTAACATACTCGGTACCGGCAGGCAGTCCACCTAGTACTTCTATCCATGTTGCATCTGAACGACCCAGCTCAAGCATCCTGACTTCATATTCATCAGCGACTTTTGCATACACGACCGTAAAATCACGAAAGCTCTGTAAGCCTATTTTCTTTACCGCTAAAGGAACTTCAAAAGAAGCAGTTTCAATATCGGCTTTAACAAAACTCCCTTCCAACAAAGGCTCAGTCTGTTGTGCCAACGTAACCCACACCATTCTTGCCTGATCACTTCTAACTTTTGGCTCTATAAATGATACCTTACCAGCAATATTCACAAGACTACCTTCTGCCTTAATGCTCACTAGAGTGCCTTGAGATACTTTGCTGTAATCGCTCGGGTAGACAGCTAATTTAACGACAGATTGACTCGCGTCTGTGATAACAAGCAGTTCACGGTTATTCGTTTGCTCACCTGAATTAGCCATTTGTTTTGCGACAAAACCAGCAATAGGCGATTTTATCTCATAGGGGTTTAAACTTTCATTACTTTCAATCGTCATTAAAGTTTGGCCTTTATTTACTTTATCGCCAAGCTTTACATTTAAGTGCGTAATAACACCTTCAAAACGTGCAAAAACAGTGCGGTGCGCACTCGGCGGTAACCAAACCTGTCCATAAGCAGGGATCGTTTGATGAAGCTTTTGAGACCCTGCAATTGCAGTTTCAATCGCCATTGCATCTACTACTGCGGGTTCGATTTTTGTTCGCCCCTCTAGGTTATCGTATTGCCAACGATATGTTTTTCCTTGGTAGCTCGCATTTACTGTGACAATAAAAGAGTGCGGTTCGTAAATTTCCATATCCCCACGTAAAAAGTCACTTTGGCTAATAAACTTAATATCATCAATCACATTACCTAATCGGGTTAACGTAACCGTTAATTCAACATCGTCGGGATTAATTGGGTTTTTATTATCTGTTAACCATACTCTAAACTCAGGTGGTACGCCTGTTTCGAAAATCGCTAACTCCAATGCGAAGTTTCCTTCACGAAGCATACGACCATTATGCGGCCCTTTTTCAGGCTCTGCTTGCTCTGTAGTAGGTGTTGATACTGCGCTAGCGGGTAAATGTACCCCCGCGCTGAGGCCGAGTAATACGGCAACGGTTATGGAGGAAATAAAGTTTGTCGTTTTCATAAATAATCTCATTGTTCTATCGATGCGCCAGTAAGACGCTGAATTTCTATATGTTGTAAATGTAAGCTTTCATAAGCGCTAAGTAGTTCTGATTGCGCGCTTAATTGCGCCTGACGCACGCTACTCCACTGGTTGTAATTCAATTTACCAACGTTAAATGCTTGTTTTGCTTGGGTAAGCGCGGTTTCTAGCGTGGGAATGATTTCATTTTTTGAGGTGGTAATTACATGAACAGAATGCTTAACTTCTTGAAGCAAAGCATAAAGCTGGCTATTAGCTTGTTGAGTTAAACTCTTCGCTTGCGCTGTTAATACATCTTGCTCGGCACGTAACTTAGCGACCGTTCCGGCATTGCTGCCAGATGCTCCCCACGGAATAGAAACACCGGCCACGAGCCCATAGTCATCCGTTGATTCATAACGACGTAAGCCTGTTGTAAATTGCCATTGTGGTTTTGCTTCAATTTGAGCTAATTCAATGTGTGATTGTGCAATACGTTTTTGACTTGCTAACTGCATCAAACGAGGCGCATTTTTAAAGCGCTCGAACTGTGACTGAAAATCTACAATTTTAGGTAACTGCAATAAGTTACCTGTAAGTGTAAAGTCAGTGCGAGGCTCTGCCCACAAGGCTGAAAGCTGATATTTTCCGCTGGCTATTTCATGCTCAAGATCTTCGACAAGTAATTTTTGTTTAATTAGTTCAGCTTTGGCTAAATTTTTATCAATAGCCAACGACTGACCAATACGAACTCGTTTATCTATTGCATTTACAACTTCATTCGCTTGTCTTACTGCCATTTTATTGAGCTTTAGTGCCTCTTCTTTCACCAGTAGTTGAATAAATTGCTTCGCAGTCATCGCGGCTAAATCAAGTGCAATAATTTGTTTATCTAAACGTAACTGCTCAAGTTCAGACTGGCTTGCTTTTACGCGACTATCAATTTGCTCTTGTTGAATCAGCCAAGAGAAAGTTAAGGTTGATTGCATATTTTGCAAACCACTATGCTCACCTGTCCCAAAAGCATCTTCAACCATTAAGCCTATTTGTGGTCTTTGGCCTATACTTGCTTGCTTTATTTTGCCTTGCTGGGCTTTATCTCGATAAAAGAAGCCCTGTAACTGCGGGTTGTTAGCAAGCGTGAATGAGATGGCTTGCTTTAGATTTAATGTTTGATAAGCCTCAGCACTTGCAAAACACGGCAGTGCTGTAAAAGCCATCAATACCCCCACAAAAAACCGACTGCCAATCGGTTTTTTGTGGGTGAAATGACTACTAAATGATTTCATTTTAATCCTTACTTAGTGGATGAAAAAAGTTTCGATAAGATGGTGGACACTATCGACAGTCGACAGTGTGAATAAACTGATAACCACAAAGCTAAACAAAGTGATCATTAAAAGTAGCTTAGGCGTAGTGGAGATTGGCATTAACAATGTTTGTATACGCTGAGTTATTTGCTCATTACTAAAATGACTCATGTATATATTGTCATTCGTAATATGTTGTTGTCGTTGAAATCGAGCAACATTAATAAGTGCTTGAGCCACATCTAAGCCATCAAAACTTTGCGTTGCACCGACATCAGCAATTTGTTCTGTTAAAGCCGTATAAGATTGCTGTAACGCCGCGCGCGTTGACGCAGGAAAACACCAACCAAATAGACTAAACAGTGTTTTAAAAAGCGGATCTCGGGCTTTTAAATGTGCTAGTTCATGCTGTATGACTATGTGTACTGTTTTTTCATCAAGTGCTTGTAATCCGCTGGTTATATATACTTTTGGATTGAAAAAACCAACAGTAAATGCCTCTGGTATAAGGTGTTCAATAACGTGTACAGACTGGTTTGGATAATCTTTGTGAGGTTGAGTATTTGATAAAGCCAACAGACTGCTCATTGCTGAACTATGTCTATTAAGACTAAAAAATGCATGTACGCTAGCACTTGCCATCAAACAAACAGCCGATATAAGCAATACCGAATGCCAACTATATACAGAGAAAACCTCAAGGTGATGCCAGTGAGCGACTCCTTGCCACCAATTAGACATTGGATTTTGATGTGCCTGCCAAAATACAGCTGCACACAATAATGAGATCCACCAAGGGCTGCTAATAGTTAACCAAAGCATGAACTTACGCTCGGTAAACTGGAAAATAGTAAGTTTTTTACAAAGCGAGGTGTGGAAGAAGGAAATCAATATGATCACACAAATAAAAGCGGTCACCGCTGCGCTCGCTAGATTTAAAAACACGGCCCAATTTCCAACAATCATGTTTACACTTTTCCGCTTCGTAGTTTTCGCTGCTGCTCTATAAGTTTTTCGAGCTCATCTAATTGTGTATCATTAAAATTAGTCGAAGTAGAAGAAAATGCAGCAATTAAACTGTTTTCACCCTCTTCAACAAAGTCAGCTGTAATATCATTTATTAAAGTAGCTATAAGCGAGTTACGATCAACTTTAGTTCGGTAATTATAAGCATGACCCTGCTTAGTTCTGCTAAGAAGGCCTTTTTTATAAAGTCTTTCAAGGGTGCTTTGAATAGTATTGAGAGTGCAGCCACGTGTTTTACCTAAACGACTGTGCACATGCTTTGCATCCGCTTCTTTAGAAGACCACAAATATTGAAGTACTAGTTTTTCTAATTCGCCTAACTGCATAATCAAATATCTCTTAACAACATAGCCATATCATGGCAAAATAAAAACCGATAGGCAATCGGTTTTTATTTTTTTATTTAAAAAGGAAAGTAATACATGGGTTGGATAATTTTTAAATACTTAGTGACAGCAGCAATTGTTGTAGCGGTTTCAGAGGTCGCAAAGCGCAGTGATAAACTCGGAGCACTAATTGTAGCACTTCCATTGGTAACCATTTTAGCGATGATTTGGTTGTACGTTGAAAAACAGCCGCCAGAGAAAATTGCGAGTCATGCCTGGTACACATTTTGGTATGTTGTGCCTACCTTACCGATGTTTTTAATATTTCCATCATTACTACACCGATTTGGTTTTTGGCCATCACTCGGCCTCAGCGCCTTAATAACTTGTTTTATTTTTGGAGTGTTTGCATTCGTCGTTAGTAAATTTGGAATAAATTTATTACCCTAAAAGTTGTTTCTGAAATTAATAATATGGTGAAATCAAGGATGTAGCTGAGGCAATAATTTCGATACTTATCTCTAAAAAATTTCCCATTACTTAGCAGAGTCAAATAAAAGCTAGCCTTATTTATGTACTAAGAGTGATAATATAAACAGAATATGGCTCATTTTATGGAACTATAAAAATGCTTCTATAACTCTAGTTCTAAGTGATTTAATTTGTATACTGCTCAATGAACAACCTGAAAGCAGCTCATAATAAGCTAAACCGCGCTCTGAAGTTAGGCCCCCTAGAACGAGTTTATCAAGGTTTTCTTTTAACTTATTATCCCTGTTTATTTTTGGCAATGTTAAAGGTCTAAATGTATCTTTTCTCACCAAAGTTGTGTCACATTCCATATCAACATAAGAGCAACTATCTGGTATATCAATATTAATACGCTCAGCAAACTCAATTAAGCTTGTTTCTGCAAATGTGAATAACCAGGCGAATTCAACTTTACCTTTGCCAGACCTAAGAATGCGCCCTAGAACTTGCCTAAAATACAACTCTGTTTTTATAGAGCTTAAATGACAACATACTTGTAGCCTAGGTATGTCGGTCCCTTCACTGATCATACCAACACTAACGATCCACTGTTCAGTAGATGACTTAAATGAGTTGATCTTCTGTGTTGAATTATCGTGTAAGTAAGTAACTATGGTTGACGTTTGATTAAATTCTTCAATTAATAAGCTGTTTATCATTTCAGCGTGCTTAACTGAAGACGCAACAACTAGGCCGCCGGCAGCCGGGTTTGAAGCTCTTATCTCCGACAGTTTTAATACGGCTAACTTCAATAAATACCTAAGTGCAGAGTCATTATTAAGTACCTCTTGGTACGCTGATTGAGCTTGTTTAACAAATTCAGCTATTGATCCATATGTATCTTGGCCATCCGAAATACTATTGCTATCAACTAAAACTATTTTTGGCTCTCTACAGACGTTATCTCTAATAGCTTGACTCAAGCTGTATTGATAATCGCATATCAACTCACCTTCTGGGTCAGAATAATTCACTAAAGCAATAGGAAGGGCGTCTGAGCGCCAAGGAGTGCCCGATAGCGCAAGTGTGTAAGTTGCAATATCCTGTAAATGGAAAACAACTTTCTCACCCCACGTATTGATTTTAGATTTATCTTGCGAGAATGAGCAGTGATGTATTTCATCAAAAATAAAAAATGTACGATACTTTCTAAGCCCATCCCAAGTACTTTCAGGAATAGAGCATAAGCTTTGATAAGTCATAGAGGCACCTACAGCCGTAAATGAGCCATCAAACGAACACCCAATTATTTTTCCAAATGTTCTTTTGATATTATTAGCCACTTCAACCGATGGTGAAAAGCAGATCACTCTATCTATCATTCCTTTATCAAATAACGTTTTGGCCAATGAAGCTGCCATTATTGTTTTACCAGCACCAGGAGTGGCCTGACATAGAAAGTGCTTATCAATAGCTGTATATTTTTTTACTGCTAACTCAACACATTCCCTTTGCCAACTTCTCAGCATTGCCGTGCACCATTATCCAAAGAGGCCAATATATTAGTTAAAGCGTTAACTTTTCCTAATAACTTCGCTGAATTATTTTTAGCATCGTCTAATGCAGAATAAAACAAGCTAAGGTGCTCAGGGAATCGCTTTTGTAGAGCTTTATATTCATCAACTTCCCCTAACAAAATCGCAAGCTCAGCCTCAAACTGTTTCTTTTCATTCAATAAAGTTTCAACAAGCGGTGATGCTTGATTATTAGTATGACTGCTAATTGATTTTTCTTTTTCAATTACAACTTGTTTCGCCACAAACGTAGCGTTATTAAACAGCTCAGTTTTAAAATACTTTTTATGGCGGCCACTTCCTTTTGTTTTTAAGAGCTCTTTTCGTTCAAGCGCTGTAATTTGCCTATAAATGAATTTACGCGCCTCATCGATATCTTGATATTTATCAGTTACGGTTAATAACTCATCTCTGAGCTCGACAATTGTAAAACCATTGCACTCTTTTTCGATCAAAAGGGAGTAAATGTGTTGGTTTAATTTGATAACTTGGGGCATTTCTTATACTACAACAATTAAGAAAACTTAGGGTTGCTAAGTATATAGAACAATGCAAAACTTAGAAATACTAAGTTTTATGCTCGAGAGTGATTTTAAGAACATTCCCACAAATAGAACTTAGGATTCCTAAGTGTACAAACCTTTGTAAAACTTAGACAATCTAAGCTATTAGAGACTGAAAAATGATGCTTCTGTGTTCCAAAATCCAATTCCAATTAGACTCAAACAAGCCCGCGCTAAGTCAGGTATTACTCAAAAGCAACTGGGTATACTTATCGGTATGGATGAAAACTCAGCGAGTGGTCGCATGAACCACTATGAAAAAGGCCGTCATATTCCAGATTTAACGACTCTAAAAAAGATCGCTAATGAACTAAATGTTCCATTGAATTATTTTTTCTGTGAAGATGAGACAACAGCAGAACTAGCAATTGAAATATCAAAGTTAGATACAGAGAAAAAGCTTTTATTAATTCAAGAGCTTAAAGGACCATCTAAATAGCTATATTGTACCCATACACAAGGAAGGTTAAATGCGATTTAATGAAAATGGACCTAATATTCCAGATGAACTTCTTGATAAATGTGACCACGGCAAAGTAGTTTTATTTTGTGGGGCTGGTGTTTCTTTTAACTCTGGACTACCAAGCTTTATAGAACTAACAAAAGCTGTAATTGATTTTTTTTCTCCACTAGAAAGCTCCGAGGTTTACCAAGAGTTCTTACCTTGGATCACCGAAAACTCTAATAAGTCACATCTAAGAACTCCATTGGATCAAATTTTCCACTTGCTATACCAAGACTATGGACGTGACGAAGTTAATCAAATCGTTGCCAGGGTACTTTCCAAATCTAATTCTATTGATGATGTTGGCAAGGAGCATGGTATATTAAAACTCTTATCCAGTGGTCAAAGCGGTAAACCAAAAATAGTAACTACAAATTTTGACCTACTTTTTGAGCAGAACGAAATCCTCTCTTATAGTGAACCTCCATTTTTCCCTGATTTATCATCCGGCGCAAGTCTCGAAGCAATAACCTATTTGCATGGCAGGCTAAAAGATCCGTCTGAAAAACATCATCCTTATATTTTAAGTAGCGCAGATTTTGGAAGAGCATATTTATCCGAAGGTTGGGCAACTAAATTTATAATTCAATTATTAGAGGTATACACAGTTGTTTTAGTCGGCTATCAAGCTGAAGATCCTCAGGTGAAATATTTACTTCAGGGACTTAATCATGATGAAAAGTTTGACCGGACAAAAATTTACGCATTTGATAAAGGTGAGGCTGAAGACATCGAAGTCAAATGGCGTGATCGCGGTGTAACTGCAATAGCATACCCTGACCATAGTGATTTATGGGAAACACTTTCTATTTGGTCAGAAAAAGTCGATAAGCCAAAAAAATGGATAAGTTACATATTAAACCTTGCAGCCTCAAGCCCAAGGCAGTTGAAATCATTCCAAAGAGGCCAAGTTGCTAATTTTCTTACTACCTCAGCTGGGGCTAAATTATTTAGTACTACAGAGCCCACACCTTTAGCTGAATGGTTATGTGTTTTTGACCCGCAAATAAGGATAGGAAACCCGAGTAAAGGTCACAATTTTAGGGATAGTGATGGCGAATCATTTGACCCATTTATTGAGTATGGACTAGACGATGATCCTTCGAGACCGGTGGATAAAGAAAACTACAATTTACCAACACTACCACATAAAAACTATTTATCATGGTTACCGTGTGACAATATTGCAACTGAAGATATGGACTTGCGCTCAAACAATAACTTGATATCACCTAGACTCTGGTATATCACAAATTGGATAGTAAAGAACTTAGACGATCCTGTCATTGCATGGTGGGCCATTAGAAAAAGAGCTTTGCATAACGCCTTAAAAGAAAGAATCTTAGTGAAGCTTTATAGTGCCAATTCACTTCCCGCTAAGGCACAAAAAATACTAGGCTTTATAGCTAGCAAGCAGTTTGAGAGTAGTGAATGGTTTAACCCGTCCCATAACTACTATAGATTTCAAGATCTAATAAAAAATGAAGGATGGAATTTAACAACCTTGCGTTTTTATGAGACAAAGTTAGAGCCTTTCGTAGAGTTTGAAAACCCTTATGGTATACATGCATCAAAGCCTCCTTTAAAAGCATGGAGTGCAATACATTTATCTGATATTTGTAATTTCGAAATAAAGTTTCCTTTAAAGCTTAACCCTAGTATTGAAGTTCCATATGACAACTTGTACAGAATATTGCAAGCTACTTTAACCCACTTGGAATACGCTAGTGATTTATCAGATGAGTTTGGCCACAAGCACTTTTATAATACTCCTTCGTGTTATCCAGACCCTAATGAAGACACTTACAACTTAGAAGAGCACAGCTCATTTTATTTCTTTATTGAAAACTTTAAACGATTAGTTGATAAGTTTCCTTCACAGGCAAAAGCGCTTAGCTTTAATTTAAATTTAAAAAACTCCTTATATTTTAATAAACTAAGCTTATATTCATTTGGGTTTAACTCTATTTTCTCCGCTTCAGAAGCCGCAAACTACGTATTATCAATTGATCTAGAATACTTTTGGAATAGAAGTTATCAACTCGATTTGCTTCGTTTATTAGAAAAACGATGGAAAGATTTTTCTAATACAAATAAAGAAAAGCTAGTTAAAAAAATCTTAGATGGTCCTAATAAATCTAAACAAATAACAGATGAAGAATTTCAAATTTTCAAGAACTTAGAGATATTTCGCTACATTAAATGGTGTGAACTCAGTCAATTGGTACTGCCTGAAAAGTACAGAAAAAAAATCGATATGATCATATCCATGCATCAAGACTGGCAGGTTAAAGAACCGGCAGAGCTGGTGCATAACACATCTGTAAAAGTTCATGGAATTACAATTGATGAAGAAGCTGATTTAATCATTAATGCGCCTATTAGTGAAGTAATTAAAAGATCAATACAAGTTTATAATAGAGGCTTTGAAGAATATACAGCTAGGAGGCCATTTGATGGCTTAGTAAAACTTAGGCCTAAAAAAGCGTTATTAGCATTGTCGTATTTGAGTAAAAGAAAAGATAACCCAAAGTATTTCTGGTCGGTTTTATTAGATAATTGGCCGGATAGTGCAAGCAGAAAGACTAAAATTACATTACTAAATCGGCTTTATTTATTACCTAAAGAGATATTAACTGAGCTAAGTTATCACTTAGGTAATTGGCTTGATCGCCACGGACAAATCTATCTAAAAGAGTTGCCCAACTTATGCTATAAATTTTTTGACCACTGTACATTAGTAGTTTTAAGGGGTAAGCAAGGTGCTTCGAAATCCAAGGAGACTTCATTAAGTCATATTACATGGGTTGAAGCTAAAAGTAGCCTGACAGGGGCTATTCTTAATACATATATTCAAGAAATTGACTCCTATCGTTTAGACAAAGATGCTGAAATACCAAGCATATTTAAAGACAAAATTGAACAATTTTTAATAAGTGAAGATACTGTTAGCGCTTACGCATCAGCAATACTCTCTTATCAAATAAGTTGGTTACATTATATAGACTCTTCTTGGGTTCAAAGCTTCCTGTTGCCATTACTAAATCTAGATAATAAGTTATCTGGTCCTGCTTGGAGTGGTGTGATTGCAAATAAATTACCATCTGTCGAAGTAAGCGTCCTATTGAAGCCAAAGATTACTCATCTATTCCCCAAAATTTATGAATGGGCTTGGGATCAGAGACTCATAGAGGCCACATCACATAAAATAATTGAGCTTGCCTTACCTTCATATAAAGGTAAGGATAAAATAAACGCTTCAGATGCTAAAAATTGCTTTAGAAATATGAGAGAAAAAGAAAGAGCAGCGGTAATTCGTTATTTGAGTAAGGGCTTTGCAAAAAATTCTAATGAATGTCTTAGAGACGTAACTACTATTATCGAGAGTATTTGGCCCAGAGAGAGAAAATACAGAACTAAAGAACAAACTTCTGCATGGATTAACTTATTAGAGAAGTCTGGTAGCTATTTTCCCAACTTATTTCACTCTATGGAGTGGTGTTTAACACCATTGGAAGTTCAACATCATTGGTTAAATTCATTTGCACGCAATACTTCAGATTCAATTCCATTAGCATCTCAATTTCCCAATGAGGTTCTAAGCCTGTGTGATTTGATAATACCAAAAGAGACACGTTCATCCCTTTATCACTTAAAAGAAGTTCTAGATCTTATAGAGCAAGCAAACAATGATATTGTTAATAATCAGCAATTTATGAAACTAACTAAAATATGTGAAAATAATTAACTTACAATTAAGAGGTTAGAATGGATATAAACCTTTTGGTTCAGCTCATTACAACAATAACAGCGTTATTAGCTATTGGGCTTACCTATTGGACTATTAGAACACAACAAAAACACAATAAACTATCGGTTGCACCAAGGCTAAGTGACTGGCTTCATACGGACGATAGCTCCATTTGTTTTGATATAATCAATAAAGGGCTAGGTACTGCACAAGTTAGATCATTTGAGTTCATTGTTAATGATAAAAGCATCTCTTGGCCTGAACTTGATAGTGATATTCGTAATTATTTTAAAGCTGAGTTAGACACTAAGAATATATATACATCAAGTTTATCTGCCACGAGCTACATAGCTCAAAATGAAAAAGTATGTATTCTTAAATTACATTTTTTACCTGGAATGGATATGAGCTCTATCGAGAAGAGACTAACTACCAGATATCAACTAAAAATAGAATATGCCTCGTTATATGAGCAAGTATATTTTTACAGCTCCCCCCTTGAGAGTTAATAGTATTTAGGTGTATGTAATGATGAAAAATGAAGTGGAAAAAGAAATCTTTGAGCTGCAAATACAATTTACTGAGTTAATGCGCCTATTTGATGACAAAGAAATAAATTTGGATGTTATCTCAGTCAAATATTCCAAATTAAAACAACAAGTAAATGGTCGTGTAAACGATTTAGAAAAAGCTAAAAAGAATAATCGGCTCAATGAATATGAAGGCTATTTCTTACTTCCATGCATGAAGAAGATAAGCCTCAGCTGTAATGCTAGAGTAGGTTCAAAAGATAAATCCGCACTAAGCTCATCTATATATGATGGTGAGGATTATTGCTCATATTGGCTGACAGAAATAAGAAGCTGTTGAATTACTTTTAGGTAAACAATTAATGTCAAACCAAATAGAAATATCTATTGTTAGATCGCAACGACTTATATCTGCTGCAAAAACTTTGCTAGATTTAATCGAAGACGATGAGCTATTTTTGTGCGATAAGCGAGAGCCCTTTGTTTTACTTTGCGCTTTAGCAATAGAAGCAATACTAAATGAAGCTCTAAGCGACTTAAAATACTTATTGCAAGAACAAGAGCTAGGCAAAAGCTTAATTGATGCCTTTGCGACTATGGGGTTACAAGCAAAGCTTAATAGTTTGTTTTATATTCTATCTAAGGGGCGCTATACAATAAATAAATCTTCAAACTGTT
>NZ_JBQKUL010000057.1:0-20093 GCF_054968565.1 Pseudoalteromonas sp. G5_S1_54_S4
CTTGTAAGAGGTTTTAGAAGTCTAAAGTGATCTAGTATCACAATGCTTAAACCGTTGACGACAAGAATCCCCTTGATTTATCAAGGGGTGCTTCAAAGATCAGATATTTAGTTACTCCATAGTGTTTTTAAAGCTTAATTCTTTTTAATAGTAGCTTAATAGAGTAATTAGTCTTGATTATTAACTATTTCACCAATGAGTTAGTAAGATGTTGATCCAATTAACTCGTTAGAATCGTCATTAACTTATTCACATATCCACAGTACCTATTAATTCTATTAAATCTATTAAAACTATAAGATCTATAAGAACTATAGGTGTCTGTAAGTTATTGTTATTAAAAGATAAAAATACAATAGCAGATCATATATTTGGTGTTTCGGATCATATATTTGGTGTTTAGATTACATATATTTGGTGTTTAGATTACATATATTTGGTGTTCTTTTTTAGAATAAGGTTCTGACGACATACACTATTTTTATAGTATATGTCTCATTGCTAGCATGCAAAATGATAGATTAAGCTCTTTTTTAATATATTTAACACAATTCTGAGGTTGAAAGTTTGTATTTGTGTATATGCGTAACATATTTTTGGTGTTGAGAGCTTGTATCTTTGTATGTACGTAACATATTTTTGGTGTTGAGAGCTTGTATCTTTGTATGTACGTAACATATTTTTGGTGTTGAGAGCTTGTATCTTTGCATGTACGCAACATATTTTTGGTGTTGAGGGATTATATTTTTGTATGTAACATTTTTTTGTGTATGTAACATATTTCTTATCATGGAGATTATATCTTTGCATGTACTATTTTTGTAGGTATGCAACATATTTTTGGTGTTAGGGGTTATATCTTTGCATGTACGCAACATATTTTTGGTGTTGAGAGCTTGTACCTTTGTATGTACATAACATATTCTTGGTGTTTTATTTATTTGTAGGGCTATATTCGTCGTATTTTATGGGAAGTTATTAAAAATAGGTCTACATTACATATTTTTGGTGTTATTGAGAGCACATACCAAAAATATGTAATATGCTTTTTAATATGGAATATCTAAATTATCTATAGTCAGTTTATTCGCAATATCTATTTCTTCTTTGCTGGATGCTTGTTCTGCGCGGTTATTACGCCTTTCAATCAAGGTTGTAGCTATTTTATTAGATAGCTTCTCATTACCAGTGTAATTGTATGCAGAAAGTAACAGTTTAAGTTCTGCAGTTGATAATTTTTTACCATTGCCTTCAGACTTTAATTGCTGCCTTTTAAGCTCTAGCTTTTTAATAGTTGTAATAGCATCGCGTTCATTAAATTCCTCAATATTGCCTTTTGTTATCCAACTCATAAGGAATTTGATAGCTATATACATTCTAATAACATTTACACTTCATAAGCTCAAGTGCTGAATAAATACACCAGCCCATATTAAAGTTGCGATGATAACGCTCACCATCACAGCCAAAGAGCCTAAGTCTTTCGCTAAACCTGACAGCGGATGAATTTCCGCGCCAATTCTATCGACTACTGCCTCAATAGCGGTATTGAAGATTTCTGCCAACAATACGAATAATAAAGCGCACCAAAGAAACACGTACTCAAAAAGTGAAAATGGAAAGAATAAACAGCCCACAACGAGAAGAACTGACAGCCAGAATTCTTGTTTAAACGCTGCTTCATTTGCTATCAGCCATTTAAACGCTCTGAGTGAATGCCCCGCTGCTAGGTATATTCGTTTTATTCCCGTCGGCTTTTGCTTAGTACCCATTGATTGGCTCCTGTTGGCTATTCTTAGCATTAGGTTTGGAATTAGGAAAGTGTAAGGTACGAAACACTACCGCGGCTATCAAACAAATGATTAACCATGACAACGTCATCGTTGTTAGTGTGTGACTTAAAAAATGGTCACCTATCGCCATCTTATAACTCCCCATAATCCAGCCAGTAGAAACAGCAAACGCTATCGCAATACATTGGTATTTCGGACGATAAAACAAAAAGAATAATGACATTAAGGCAAAACCACCGCTGGCATGACCCGCAGGAAAGCACTTGTACTTTTTAGTTGACTCAAACGATTCAGGCATTAATTCAAACGCCTTAACATAAGGGACATCGCCGCCATATAGTTCAAGCTGCGCAGGACAAGCACCATTGGTTGTTGCTTTTAAACCGCCGATGACTGACGGCACTAACATCAAAGAGAAAATAACCACTAATAATCGCTTTTGAAAGTGCTTAGAGTACTTGCGTCTACAAGCGATAACGTAAAAAGCAATGAGCGACAGTGCCAACAAAATAATGCTGTATTTAGGCAACAAGTAAAAAATAAAACGATAAGGCTCTTCATATTTATCAATTAACCACGTTTGGTTGGATGCATTGAATAACAAATTTTGAAGCCAAATATCGCTATTTGTTGTTTCAAATAAAAAAGCAATAAGCGTTAATGCATACATTGAATAAAGCAGGTGTTTACTCAAGTTCAAAACAATTCTCCATTTGCAAGGTGTTCCCTACTACCACTTCTATGGTCGAGTGGTGAATACCGTATTGAGCTGCGAGCAAATCTTTAATTGGCTTAAGATCTTGGAATTGTTCCATCGTTTTTAAGTTAACACTGGTTTCTAAATACACTTCGCTATCATCTAATTGCCACACATGAATGTGTCTTACTTTTTCAACATTCTCCATTGATTCGATATCCTTACAAATCTTATCGATATCGATATCAACGGGGACCGCTTGCATTAAAATACGAATACTTTGCTTAGCTAAAATAATACCGTGGTACACCACATAAACCGAGATAAGTATGGTTGCCAATAAATCGACAACATACCATTGATATAAAATGATCAAACTACCCGCAACAATGACAACGACAGAAGCAAAGGCATCAGATAAATTATGAATAAATGCCGCTCTGAGATTCAAGTTATTCTTCGCGCCTGCTTGATAAGTCAACCACGCGGTTATGGAATCAATCGCTAAGGCTATTGTCGCAATCCAAACAACAATCCAACCATCAATAGGTTGAGGGTTAAAGTACTTCTCAACTGCGGCATAAATGAGATATATACCAAGAATAATAAGGGTAGTAGTGTTGATTAATGCCCCGATAATTTCAGCCCGTTTAAAACCAAAAGTCATTTGGCTATTAGCGGGTTTTCTTGCAATTTTTCTCGCAACAATCGCAATAACGATAGCGCCTGCATCACTGAGGTTATGAAGCGCATCAGCAATCAAGGATAAACTACCTGATAAAACCCCGCCGATAACTTGGGCCACAGTAAGTAAAATATTGATAAATACTGCCATGCTTAATTTTCCGTCATGGTTATGTGCATGGCTGTGCGTATGGTTATTATTTGACATTTACTCTTCCTCTTGCATAACAAATAGTGGTGATGGCGCTTTTTCAGGCAATGACATATCTGTGCTGATATTTAACGCATGTAGTAAAGAAAAAGAAAAAGCATCGTGAGAACTTTCTTTTTTACTTTGTTTGACCGTACTTTCCATATCAACGTGTGATGAAGAGCCGAACCAAGCAATTAAAGGTACATGAGTCTGTTCTTCAGGCGCCAGCATGTAAGGCATACCATGTAAGTAGAGTCCGTTCTTACCTAACGATTCACCATGATCGCCAATATAAAACATGGCAGTTTCAAAGTTGGTATTGTTCTCTTCTAATAAATTAATGGTTTCATTGATAAAGTAATCGGTATAGAGAATGGCATTATCATACGCATTAACAATTTCGCTAGTTTCACAGGCGGAGAGTTCGCTTGTTTGACAGGCAGGAGTGAACTTCTCAAAGTCTTTGGGGTATCGTTTGTAATATGCCGGGCCGTGGTTGCCCATTTGATGAAGCACTATGAGTACACTACCTTCTTGATCATCAATATACCCCTGTAAACCGTCTAACATACCAATGTCACGACACTCTATATCGCACACTGAATTTAGCTCAGGTGATTTGAAATTTTGGTATTCGACACGATCTGCGACGCCTTTTGAACTAGAGTTATTGTCTCGCCAAAGGACACTTACCCCGGCTTTGGAAATAACATCTAATACGTTTTGTGTTCGCCGTGCTTTTTTATTATCAAATGACTCTCGGTTATCGAATGAAAACATACAAGGGACCGAAATCGCGGTTGATGTGCCACAAGCATAGAATTTATCAAAACTAATTAAATCATCTCTTTGAGCTAATAATGGTGTAGTTTCTCGTTTATAGCCATTTATAGAAAGATTACCCGCATGGACAGTTTCACCGACAATGACAATGTAGAGTTTTTTATGCGACTCTTTATCAATATCATTGGCAGAGTTTACTACCATTAAAAATTCGTTATTTTCTTGCTGTTCAAGCACGTCCTTGAGGAAAAATCCCGTAGAGTAAATGGGATAGATAGGATTTAAGTAAAATCTTAATGGCTTGTGTTCTCTAAAGAAATTAGTGAATTGAGCACTAAAAATATAAAGTGAAACAGTAATTACACCAAGTGCCATGATGGTATTACTTATTTGTAGCCAACAGTTTTTTGTCCATGACGATTTATCTATTTTGACCATAAAAAGGCAAGCTATAGGTACTATGGCTAACAACAAAACAGTTAAAAAATACTCAAATGACAGTAAGTCAGTTGCTTCATCGATATTCGTTTCAGCAATGTTTTGAATCATTACATTATCAATGATGGTGCCAAAGCTATCGGTATAATAACCAGCCATGGCAGATAAGAGTAAAAGACTGCTCAGTACTATTCGAACGGGAATGATAATACTGAAAAATGACACAATAATGGTTAATACACTCATTACCACAAGAGTCAGCGCGATAATAAAACCTTGATTATCTTGCCACGGGTATACCGAATTAACTTGTTCAAAAAATGTAGAATTGCCCGTCACTATAATAAATAGCACGGTGGCGATAATAAGGAGGTTTGGCGAATAATTGAAAAACGACAGCTTTTTCATCATTATTCCCTAAATTTAGGATGCAAAAATTCGAAGCTAATAAAAGCCTACTATTGAATCTCTGCATCGAGTGAAAATGACTGGCTAAGCCCTGCTTTTGACAAGAGCTTAGCTAGTAGCGATTTATAGTGCTATCAAATTAGTTACTTACTTTATTAATTTGTAAGTTAATGAGTAAGTCACTAAGTTATCTAGCGCGTTAGTCTCTAAGATCTTTGATTTTGGCTTTTGAGAACCAAGCATATAAAACCGGTAACACAAACAAGGTGAGTAACGTTGCAGTAACCAAACCGCCAACAATAACACTCGCCAGTGGTCGTTGAATTTCAGCGCCAACTCCATTGGACATCAGCATTGGAATTAAACCTAACGCAGAAGTAATGGCGGTCATTAATACTGGACGTAAACGAGATACTGCCCCATCAAAAACAGCTTTTGAGGTGTCTATACCATCTTTTACCAGCTGGTTAATGCTTTCTACCATGACTACACCATTAAGCACGGCGACACCAAACAAAGTGATAAAGCCGACTGAACTTGGCACTGACAAGTATTGACCTGAAATATACAGTGAGAAAATACCACCTATAACGGCCAAGGGTACATTCACTAAAATAAGCATCGCTTGACCAACAGAGCCAAAGGCGAAATAAAGTAGCAAGGCAATTAGTGCCAATGATAGAGGCACTACCACTGATAGTCGCTGCTGCGCACGTTGTTGGTTTTCAAATTGACCACCAATCACTACAGAATAACCTGCAGGTAAATCTACTTTGCTATCAATAACTGCACGAATGTCGCTAACAACACTTCCCATGTCTCGACCTTGAACATTGGCTTGAATTACCACGCGTCGCTGTACATCATCACGTCGCACTTGTGGTGGGCCAGATTCAAAACTGACGGTAGCAATATCGCCTAAACGTACCCAAGCACCCGTAGGTGATTGTATTCTCAGATCTGCAATAGCTTCTTGGTTATCACGGTATTTTTCTTCAATGCGAACATAAATATCATAACGTTCATTGCCATTGATTATTTGGCCAGCGCTAACGCCACCGATACCGTTTTTAACCACTTCCATGACATCGCCAACTGAAAAACCAAAACGTGACAATTGCTGTCTTTTCGGTTTAATCACTAACTGTGCTTCACCAGCGATTTGCTCTAAGGCTACATCTCTTGCGCCATCAATTTGTTTGATTGCCGCTTCAATTTCTTGACCTTTGCTCGCCAACATATCTAATTCTGGTCCAAACAATTTAATGGCAAGTTGCGCTTTAACTCCTGACAGTAATTCATCTACACGAGTCGCTATGGGCTGTGAAAAGTTAAGTAATAACCCTGGGAATTGCTCAAGTTTCTCTTCCATTAAACCTTGTAATTCAACGCGATTTTTGGCACTTGTCCATTCTGAAACAGGTTTTAAGCCAATGTAAATTTCGATGTTATTAACTGGTTCAGGATCACCGCCGATTTCAGCACGTCCAATTCGACTTAGGGTATATTCAACTTCGGGGAACTCCATTAACTTTTCTTCAAGAATTGGAGCAACCGACAAGGCTGTTTCTAAACTTGCTGATGGCGCTAATGTTGCTCTTAGGTTAATGGTACCCTCTTCTAATTCTGGTACAAATTCAGTCCCTATTTGAGGTATTAAAGATGCTGCACCCACAAGTAACAATAATGAAGCAATAATAACTACTTTCGTGTGTTTCATCGCGGCTTTGAGGCCTTTTCGATAAAGCTTATCTAATGGTTTTAAGACAAAACTTTCTCTTTCTTTAACGCCTTTATTAAACATAAAGGTTGCTAAGGCTGGAACCACAAACAGTGCCACTAAAATAGCCGAAATAACCGCTAAAATAATACTGATAGCCATCGGCTGGAACAATTTAGCTTCCACTCCTTCAAAGCTAAATAACGGTGTAAATACCACTAAAATAATAGAGGCAGCAAAAAATACCGGGCGTGCAACTTCTTTTCCTGCTTCTTTTAATCGTAGAGGAATGCCTTCTTTATCATGTTCTACATCGTGGGGATCAGCATCTGTGCCTAACGTTCTCGCTTGCGCATTTTTGTAATGTGTTGAATCAGGTCTATTAAGGTGTTTGAACATGTTTTCAACCATCACAACAGAGCCATCAACCAACATACCAATAGCAACAGCGATACCACCTAACGACATTAAGTTTGCCGATAAACCTATCCAAGACATCACCATTAAGGCGATAGCGATTGAAATAGGAATTGAAATTAACACTAAAAAGGTTGCGCGTAAGTTCATTAAAAACAGAGCAAGTACGATAACGATAAATATAAATGCCAGCGCTAATGCTTGCACTACAGTATCAACTGCTTTAGTAATTAAATCTGCCTGATCGTAGAAAGGTTCAAAACGTACGCCTTCAGGTAGTGCTTGGTTGATCATTGGAATACGTGCACTTATACCGTCGATTGTCGCTTTAGTATTTGCGCCCATACGTTTCAATACGATACCTGAAACCACTTCACCTAAGTTTTCAATGTTACCCTGTGCATCTCTGCGCGTCATAGTAACTGCGCCTTGGCGTATTTCACTACCCAGCGAAACCTTGGCTACATCTTCGATAGTCACCACAGTACCATCAACCGTTTTAACCGGTACTTGTCTAATATCAGCTAAACCTGCTTCGCCACTATTAAACCAACCTGTGCCACGAATAACTAATTGATCTTGTCCACGGTTCATGTACCAACCGCCAACATTGGCATTGTTGTTATCGAGTGCAGTAACAATATCGTCTTGCGTTAACTCATATGATAATAATTTACTTGGCTCAATGTTGACTTGATACTGTCTGACGTTGCCGCCAAAAGATAAGACGTCGGTAACACCATCTACCGGCATAACCAATAACTTTACTATCCAATCGTTCAAGCTCCTTAAGGTCATAGAATCATAACCAGAATCTTTATCTGCAATTAACAAATACTGAAAAACTTGACCCAAACCTGAGGTGTTAGGTCCCATTGCTGGTGTGCCCACGCCTTGCGGAATTAACTCTTTTGCCGCTTGTAAACGCTCAAATACTAACTGGCGAGCAAAGTAGATGTCTGTGCCTCCTTTAAAGACAACAGTAACACCCGATAAACCCGTTTTTGAAATAGAGCGTACTTGCTCTACATCAGGCAACGCATACATTACTGCTTCAATGGGATAGGTTATTAACTGCTCTACTTCTTCAGCGGCTAAGCCCGGTGCTTCAGTATTAACCGCTACCTGAACATTGGTTACATCAGGAAAAGCATCTAAATTTAGTTTTGGGATCACCATAACAGAGCCTGCCATAGTAGCAATTAGGGCGATAATTACTAAGAGTCGATTATTGATCGACCAATCAATCATTTTATTAAACATAATCTTATTCCCCTAGTGGCCGTGCGGATCAAATCCGCCTTTTGCTATTTCTGACGCAACAAAAAAGGCACCTTTTGTTACCACACGGGTATTAGGCTCAATACCGATAATTTGACGGTAATTGCCTAATGGCTGACCTAATTCAACTTCAACGGCTTTAAATTCACCAGGATGGTCTTCAACAAATACCGTCCAATCACCATCGGCACCACGCATTAATGCTGTTTCTGGTACTGCTATTACAGGGCTTTGCGTATCAAACTGAAAATTTACATTAACAAACATGCCTGAATGCAAACTGTCATCAGTATTTTCAACCGACAGTCTAACGATTCGGGTACGCGTACTTGGATCAATGGTATGTGCTTCTTGAATGACCTTGGCAACATGCACTTGCCCGGCAAACTCAACTTTTGCAATGGTGCCAATAGGAAGACTTAATTTTTTATTTGGCGAAACACGCGCTTCAACCCATAAGTCTTTTTCATCAGCCAATACCATGATTTTTTCACCGGCAGGCACACGTTGTCCTTGAGAGAAATCATCACTTAAAACCACACCAGAGCGCTGAGCGACTAAGGTATATTCACCAAGATTTGATGAGTTGTTTTTTACAATATCTTTAATGGCTGCTTTGGTTAAACCAAAGGCAGTTAATCGACCATAAGCTGAAATGTAATCTGTTTCACTGGCTAATAGGCGGCTTTCACTGACGGTGCCAAGGCCCAATTTTTTAGTTCGTTGCCACTCATTGTAAGCAACACGATATTGTGCTTGTGCTTCGGCCATTGATTCACTAAATAAGGTAACTAAAGACTGACCCTTAGTCACATGTTCACCTAAAATAGCATGACGACTGATCACTACCGATTCAGTACGTGAAGAGACAATGTAACTGGTATAACCGTTCGCTTTTATTTCTCCTGGTGCATAGATACTTTTAGCAAAAATTGCCGGCTTTAAGTTAGTCACTTTGATATTGGCGAGTGCCATTTTTTCTGGACTAAAACTTATGCCTTCTTCATGTTCTTCTTCAGCTGTTTCTTTACTCGCTGTTTCACTACCATGGTCATGACCGTCATCAGATTTCTCCTCCGCAGCATGGTCGTCTTTGCTTTCATCACTACCATGTTCATGACCACTTTCGTCATGCACTTCTTCACTTTCAGAGTCATGATCATGGTCAGTTTTTAATACGATGGATTGCTCTACTGCTGGCGTTTTTTCTAGAGCGGCATCGTTATATGATAATGCCGTAGTTGACACGACAGCTAAGCCAGTAAATAAACTACTTAGGGTAATGAGTTTTATTTTTTTCACTATTTTATGAGATGTTTTATCAGTTATTTTATTTTTCATTTTTAATTCCAAATTCTGTAACAATTCACGCTCATCAAGCCGCGTAAAGTGATATAATAGGTTTAGTTTAATAGCTTAGTTGCCGCATTTAATTGGCCTACATCGAGTAGCCATTGCACTTCGCTTATTTTGAACTGGGCTTGTAATTCAATGCCCGCGTATAAACCTTCCGCTCTTTGTTGTAATGCCAATAAATAATCCGAGGTATTTAAATCACCTACTTGCCATTGTTTTTGCAATAACTGCGCGCTGTGTTCGCCGCGTCCTTGCATTAACTGTTGCCAACGGTCAAGGTATTTTTTATTAGAGATTAGTGAGGCAGTACTTGCCTGTATCAAATACTTTTGCTTACGCATTACTGAACGAAAATTTGCTTCTGCGGCGATAGCTTGTTGGTTTTGTGCTTTGGCATTAGCTTGGTAATCATTACGAATATTTAACGGCATAGAAAAAGTAACTCCGACAACATTATCGACATCATTTTTTCCGGTACTAATTCCAATGGTAGGATCGGCTTTGGTTTCAAGCATGGCATATTGAGCTTTACTTTTTTGCATTTGCCACAGTGCTTGAGAGGCTAATACTTGCGGGTGCTGCGTTAACCACTGCTCAGCTACTTGAAAGTTTGTAACGCCTAAGCCCTGCTCTGGATATGCTTGTGTATCAGGACGCCAATCAGGCAACAACTCATTAACCTTGGCTTGAGCTTGTGTTAACTGTGCTTGTATTTGGGCCGTTTTATTAAGCATTTGCGACAAATTCAAGAAAGTTAACTCAGCATCAACCTGACCAAGATCGCCAGCTTTCTGCCTTTTAGTTACAATTTTAAGCAAGGTTTCTAACTGTTGCTCTTGTTCAAAAGCAAGTGACGACTTATCCATGGCAAGTTGCCAATTAATAAGTGCTTTTAAGGCTTGTGCTTTTTTCTGCTCTATCGCATAAGTGAATTGTTTACTGGCCGCCGTTAATATTTTATCGCCGATAGCAGCATTAACAGCCTGCTTATCCCACAAGTCAATCGTTTGGCTAATACCAATATTGTAATTATTTCCGTCACCTTCACGCTCGTAACCTGTCGATAGTTCTGGGTTGTAAAGTGGTAACTTACTGCCCTGTGCTTTGGAAAATTCAGCATTCATGAGTTCACGTGCTGAGACAATATCAGGGTGTTTATTGATTTGCCGATCGAGCCAGTCACTCGATAGCGTTGGCTTAGCAAAAGCGAAGCTACTAACAGATAAACTTGCTGAAAAGCCGATAAATAATGCGATTCCAGTAGATTTTGCTGAGAAAAATTTCATAATAATCTCTTAATTTAATAATAAAATGCCGCAACTAAACCAACTAGGCTACATTAAGCGCTAGTTAAGAATAAATTTGTTACGAATATAGCTTTAAAACTAAATTAAACGATTGGGGGGCGTATAGGTTCTTCAGTGAATATTTTATCTACATGAACAGCATAAAAATATTGATTTGTAATAATAAGTTTAGGGGTCTGTAGTGTAGATTTATTACTGGCAACCCACTGTGTGTGAGTGCCTTGACAGTGACCACAATGATGGCAATCTTTAATATTATGTTCAGTGTCAGATGATTCATCGAAAAGTTCAATATCTTCACTATCATGGGAATGTTCTGTTTGAATATGTAGAGAGTCAATCTGATGACTTTCATTTGAATTAGCCACAGAAGCAAACGACTGCAATGCAATCGATAGTACTACTAACAAACTAATCCAAGTATTTTTCATTTTTACTCTAACATCAAAATTTTAAAAAACATGGTAGTCAAGAAACCCACTCAAGTCAATCAAATTAAGTAGTTTATACAGGACAATCCACGGCAAGATCATTATAAATTGAACTTCTAGAACAAGTAGCGATCAGATCAAGGCATTATAATCACCTTGGTCACTTAATATGAGCGCTACTTTTCTGAAACACTTTGATTCAATTACCGATCCTCGCATTGAACGCTGTAAAAAGCATGAACTTATCGATATTCTCCTCTTAGCCATTAGTGCTGTACTCTCCGGCGCAGAAGGATGGGAGGATATTGAAGATTTTGGGCATCTAAAACTTGATTGGTTAAAAAAATATGGCGCTTTCAAAGAGGGTATCCCAAGACACGACACCATTGCCCGTGTCATTTGTCGGTTAAAATCAGATGAAATAGAGCATTCATTTCAATCTTGGATATCATCACTTATTGAAACCACTGGTGCTGATATCATTGCCATTGATGGAAAAACAGCACGTCGTTCATTTACAACCAAAGATAGAAAAAGTGCCTTACATACCGTCAGCGCATGGAGCTGCCAACACCAATTAGGGGTTTTGCGCCCATCCCCTCGAAATTAACCTTAGTCTAAATTTTTAAGCTTTTTTCTAACTCTAATTACCGTACTTCGACTAACTCCAACTGCTTCAGCCGTTTTATTAATACTAAATCCAGCTTCAGTAAACGAGGCAATCCTATCATGAGCCTCTAAATCAGGCTGACGACCGTGATAAAGTCCCTTTTGCTGTGCTTTTACAATACCTTCTTTTTGCTTACGTTCACGTTCTCGATATTCTTTATATGCACTGGCCGCTAATATTTCTAACAGCATATTATTAATAGCACTAAGTATTGATCTCATAAAATCATCACTTGGAAAACTGCCAAATGTTAAATGACTGGTTGGTAGATCTAAACTAACAACACTAATTCCTTTTTCATTTATTGAGGCTACAAGAGTTTTCCAATCATCAGGGCTTAGCCTTGTTAAACGATCGATTGATTCAACTAACAAAACATCACCGGACTCTGATTCATCCAATAAACGAATTAGCTCTGGTCTATCTAAAGAATTACCAGATTTATTTTCTATATAAAAAGAAGCAATTCGTTTGCTGAAGCCAGAAACGAATTTTTTTAATGAGCTTTTTGCTCTATTTGCATCTTGCTCAGAAGTTGATGCTCGTAAATATGCTCTTATGAACATTTTTGCCTAATTAGGTCTATTTAGATGGTGTCATATCATATAGGTTTATTTAAGTGGTGTCATTACGTAATTGCCTGTGATATATTAACAGTATCTTTAGGGTGTACTCATGTAGAACTGCATGTAATAACACTAATTTGGACTTTGATAATGAAAAAGGATAAACCATACATTGTTGTGGTTTAATATTGTTGTAACAACGGTAACTTTACTTATTTAATAGAAGAAAAAACAAAATCAATTAGCGATGTTTAAACTGGTATTCATTGATGGTCACTTTAATTAGATATAAAGTAAGTAAACAAAAAGTCAGTAAGGTAATTGATAACGTGTCTAAACGAACCATAAGTATGTTGGCTAAAGAACTGAGTGTAAATGTCGAAACAATTCGCTTTTATGAACGCAAAGGCTTAATTAAACAACCACCAAAGCCTATGCAGGGCTATAGACATTACCCGAAAGAAACGGTAAATAGAATACATTTTATCAAGCGTTCTCAAGAATTAGGTTTTACGCTAAATGAGATTGAAGGGTTACTTGCGTTAAACGATAGTCCATGTAGTAAAGTACAAGAATTAGCTAATAAAAAACTGATCGCAGTACAAAAAAAGATGGCTGACTTGTTGTTGTTAGAACACGCTTTGGAAGAACATTTAGGACAATGCCAAAATAATGATGACGATAGCCACTGCCCAATAATTGATTCGTTGCAACCGAAGTAAATGATTCACTTAACTACCATTTCCCACTAAAACAGCATATCCAATTTTACTTCTGCGCCTTAATTCAAGTTAGCTTATTCCCCGTATCTGTCGTAGCAGATTATCAAAGATAAATTTTTTATAAATCACCCTTGACTCCGTACTTAGGTACATGCAATACACTTGCATTATCACTTAATGAGGTATCTATATGAATCAAAAAGAATCAAACCTTCCAATGATAGGAGGCATCATAGCAGCATTAGGCGCAGGCGTATGCTGTGTAGGTCCTTTGCTCCTGTTATTACTTGGGGTAAGTGGCTCATGGATTGGTAATTTAACTGCATTTGAACCCTATAGGCCATTATTTATCGCATTTGTAGTGTTGTTGTTTGGTTACTCAGGTTGGAAAATTTACCGTCCTGTAGAAGAGTGTGAGCCGGGAACGGCCTGTGCAATTCCTAAGAAACAGCAACAACGAAAAGTAATTTTCTGGCTGAGCGTTATAGTTGCGACAATTTTAGTGACCAGTAATTATTGGATACTTTTGTTTGCTTAATATACAGATCAAGAAATTTATAACATTTTAAAATTTGGAGCTAATTATGAAAAAATTATTATTAACCGCACTGCTTTCACTTTCTAGTTTTGGTGCTTTTGCTGAAGTAAAAACAGTTACACTGGAAGTGCCAACGATGAACTGTGCGACATGTCCAATCACAGTTAAAAAGTCATTAGAAAATGTTGATGGCGTTGAAAATGCGAAAGTTACCTACAAGCCTAAGCTAGCTGTTGTTTCTTTTGATGACACTAAAACCAACATCAATGCATTAATTGCAGCGACTACCAACGCTGGCTACCCTTCAAATTTAAAAAGTGAAAATAAGTAATGTTTAGCCCCTTAGAACTAGTTACGCGTATCGGAGATAAAGCAGGCTCTATAGGTGCACTTGTTTCGGCAATGGGATGCGCCATGTGTTTTCCCGCGATAGCTAGTCTTGGTGCGGCAATTGGGATGGGATTTCTTAGTCAGTGGGAAGGGGTATTTATCAATACGTTGTTACCACTGTTTGCAGTATTAGCGCTGGCAATGAATATCTTAGGCTGGTTTAGCCATCGTCAATGGCACCGTAGTTTTATCGGTTCAATTGGCCCCATTTTGGTTTTACTCTCTTTATACCCTTGGTTCCAGTACGGGTGGAGTTCATACGTTACTTATACGGGGCTAGGACTAATGGTTGCTGTATCAATTTGGGACATGGTTTCTCCTGCGAATAAACGCTGTGATGATGAAACTTGTACCGCTTAACTTTTTAAGAGGAATAAAATATGTCAACGAATAGTTGTTGCTCGTCAAATGACATCCAGCCAGAACAATTACATGTAGCCATTATTGGTAGTGGTTCAGGGGCCTTTGCCAGTGCGATTAAAGCAGCAGAAGGCGGAGCAAGAGTTACTATCATTGAAGGAGCCGATGTAATCGGAGGTTGCTGTGTAAATGTCGGCTGTGTTCCTTCAAAAATATTGATCCGTGCTGCGCAATTAGCGCATCAGCAACGTACTAACCCGTTTGATGGTTTAGAAAATATTCAGCCACAACTTAGCCGCTCCTTATTAGCACATCAGCAAAACGCTCGCGTCGAAGAACTACGCGATGCTAAATATCAACGTATTTTAGAGAGTAATCCCGCGCTATCTTTACTTAAAGGTTATGCACGTTTTAAAAATCAAAATACCTTGCTAGTTCACAAGTCTGATGGTAGTGAAGAAGAGCTGGTTGCAGATCGCATTTTAATTGCAACAGGCTCTACACCAAGCATTCCGCCAATTAAGGGTTTAGTTGATACACCTTATTGGACATCAACAGAAGCCTTATTTGCAGAAGAGTTACCGAGTAGTCTAGTTGTCATCGGCTCCTCCGTTGTTGCTCTGGAAATTGCGCAAGCTTATGCCCGTTTAGGTAGCCGTGTGACAATTCTAGCCAGACATACCCTTTTATATGCTGAAGATCCGTTATTAGGTGAAAAACTGGCAGAGTGCTTTGAAAAAGAAGGTATTAGGGTACTTAATAATACGCAAGCAAGTCATGTTTCTTATGATAGCAATGGTTTTTCATTGGAAACTAACGAAGGAACATTAATCGCTGAAAAATTGCTTATCTCTACGGGTCGCCATGCAAATACTGGAAAGCTTGGTTTAGAAAATGTTGGTGTTGAAACAGATAAAAGTGGTGCCATTGTTGTTAATAGTATGATGGAAACATCAACAGCTAACATTTATGCCGCTGGAGATTGCTCCAATATGCCACAATTTGTTTATGTTGCTGCTGCTGCCGGAAGTAGGGCTGGAATTAATATGACAGGTGGAAATGCGCAACTCGACTTATCTACCATGCCTGCTGTTATATTCACCGACCCACAAGTTGCTACGGTAGGTCTAACCGAAGTACAAGCTTCAGCGGTAGGAATAAATACGATAAGTCGTGTACTTGATATGGAAAACGTACCAAGAGCTTTAGCAAATTTTGAAACGGATGGTTTTATCAAGTTGGTAGCTGAAGAATCCACGGGAAAACTGATAGGCGCACAAATTTTAGCCCATGAAGGCGGAGAACTGATTCAAAGTGCGGCTCTTGCTATTCATAATAAAATGACAGTCGAAGAATTGGCAGGTCAACTATTTCCGTATTTGACGATGGTTGAAGGATTGAAGTTATGCGCTCAAACCTTTAGCAAAGACGTTAAAGAGCTATCTTGCTGCGCAGGGTAATCATTTAACGGTAATGTACTTACAGAAATGTTAATGGAGTGCCAATTGATTGAATGTAATCAAGATATCTTAAGGCATTCCATTAACAACACAAATTGGAAGCATGCTAAATCATGATTAAATCTAAGGTTGAAAACATTCCTGTTGGTGAAGTCAGTTTTTTGACAGAGATACCTGACATCAATAAGTTCATTAGTAGTGATGATGATGCGTTGGATTTTCCTTTGAGTATTTCTCAACTGGCACTAGCTGCACAAACATCTGTCCATACGGTAAGAAATTATGTTCTTGAGAACTTAGTACACTGCGAAGAAAAAACTAAGTCAGGCCATTCACTTTACGGCTTATGTGCATTAAAGAGATTAAAGTTCATTCGAGCAGCAAGGGCGGCAGGTCTTCTTGTAGTTGATATCAAGCCATTACTAATGGCAATAGATGCAGGAGAAAGAAAAGTTCCTGAAGACATCCAAAAGCTGCTACTTACTAAAATCGAGCATAGAAAAGTATTTTTAAATCTAGTAACAAACCAAATTGAAGAGTTTTGCAATTAGAACAATTATAGAACAGTTCATGGCTCGACTAAAAACTTGTTAGCTTATCTGTTTTCTATCAATGTTAGCTTGTATATATCAAGCATATAGAATATCAACACCTCCAATTTTTAATGGCACTTTGATGCGCAGTACCTTTTGAATTAGAAATACAAACAGATGGCATTCTTTAACTTATTGATTCTACATCACTAAGTAAACCAGCTAAGTCGATTTCTTTGCGGTCTTTATTAAAGGCATATTCCCCATTTAGATTAATGTGTTGCCAAGCAACAGGTGAAAGCCGAGAAATAACATCAACCACATCTTGCCTACCGTTCCTCTCTTGGATTTGTAAAAATGCCGATAGTAACGCGGAATTATAATAAATAATGCAATTTGAAATGAGTCGAGCACAATCGTTCCATTGTGATACTTGGTAATCATTCCCCCCACGAAATTTATTGCCATTAACTGAAGTAATAGCACGTTTTAACTGATGGTATGCTTCACCTCTGTTCAAGGCTTGCTGGACGTAATGACGCAACGTTGAATTATCAACATACTCCAAAACATAAATAGATTTAATTAAACGGTCGTACTCATGCAATGCTGACAATCTTCGGCTCTTGCCGTTACTCAACTTTCTAATGATTGTGCTTTGAGTGGTGGTTTTACGACTCAATGAACAAACAATATGCTGAATATTGTCCCATTCTTCAGCAATTAGCTTATGATTAATATCTTTCTTTAATTGAATACGGCCTCCGTTCTCTTCAGTCACTTCAAATAGCTCAAAAAACACCTTTTTCATTTTCGCGTATCGAGGGGCGAATGTGTAACCAAAGAAATCTAATATAGCGAAGTTAACATTATTGGTACCATGCGTATCGGTCGATAAGGTATTAGGCTGTATATCTGAAGAGTTGTTATAGAGTAAGTCAAAAGCAAAGTGACCTTCATATTCGTTAGCGCCAATGACTTGCGTACTCACCGGAACATGATTAGAAACCAATGTTAATGCTGAAACACCTTTACCTTTGGAGAAGTACTTAGACGAATACCGAGCCTTAAACGTATTTATGCGACACTCAAATTTTTGACCATCAATGCTTGAAAACAACTGATTATCGTCCACATGGTAATAGGCAAATATTGGCAACGTGGCTATAGCATTAGAAACCTGATCATTAGACGTTTTGAGTGTTTCATATCTGACATAACTATCATCTACACTGCGTAATTTACCCATTGAACGGTCAGAGATATTCGCCATTTTATATAGGCCGTAATTGGTGCCGTTTGCCAATATACAGGCGATCAGATCTTCTTTATTTACTGGTGATTTTTCTTTAGTTGCTGATATGTGTGTAAATGAATTTAAGTAACCTGTCTTTTGATCAACAAACAACATGAGTTCAACGATACCCATGTGTTGAATTTGATTGTAGAGCGGGTTTTCAATTGTTTGTTGCCAACGGCTGTTAGGAATTGACCACTTGAGTTCGGCTTTGCCAGGAATAAACTCAACATACTTATTATCACCACTAAAGATATGCTCGCTTGCTTCCTTCAGCTTAACTTCTAATTGTTGGCTCTTATCTGCGAGTGTTTGGTTAATCGGTGTTGCCAGCTTATCAAGGCCAGTGTTTTCAATGATTGTCTCTTTTTGCTGCCATTCTTTAGGTTGTATAAGATCTGACGTTAAACTACGGTTATTAACGCTTTCTTTCACCGTTAAGCTATTACTGTGAAATAATTGTTCGGCTTTACGATAAAGGAAATACTCAAATCGATTAGCAATTAATTTGGTATTTTCTCCCTCTAAATACTCTCGGTCATGTTTAGGTACCACATCGATGTTAATGGTTTGGATAGCCTTTAATTCACTAAGTTCAGAATGTGCCATAACATACTGCTCATGGAGTTCATCCTTTAAATGAATGAACTCAATATCGATAGACATAAATAATGAGCGGATAAGTTTTTTAATTTTACTGGATTGTTTATCAATAAATTGCCATTCGTACTGACGGCCATCAAAGTCGTTATTATCTAAGTGATCACTTAACAGTTTAATACTGTCAGCAGGGATCAATTCAAAGGCTTTTTTACGTACATCACCAAAGCTTAAATCATCGTCCATATCGGTATCGATGAAGTACTTTAATAAACTACCAGCGGATTTTAATTTGGTTCTTACAATGGTTACATCTTCAACAATACGCTGCTTTGCATAGCCTTTAGCTGATTCGGTTAACTTCCTTACCAAGTAAATAAATGCAGCAACAAGATTGTCGTTAGTCTCTCGGTACCTGAAGAACAAGTAACAAACGAGATATAAAATAGTTTGGCTATCTGCGTGTTTTCTAAGCTTATAAACGGACTTGTGCTTTACCAGTGAAGCATAGTATTCAAGATTTTTAGGTGATAGCTCCAGTTCAGCAATCAGTGACTTAATTTCTGGATAAAGCGAGCGTATAATTTTATGCGTCTTCAGCTCTTGGGTGATTTGGCTCGTTGAAAAGTCCTTAGCCATTTTCTTTAACTTGGCTAAGTCAGTAAAGGTATTATTTGACTCAAGTAATTTAAGTAATGTTTTTCTGGTACCTGAAGACAAACTATCAAGCAGCACCATTTCAATTCGGTTACGCTCATTTGATAATACCGTAGAAATAGTGTCTTGCAGCGTTGTATAACCAGCTAGCGCTATTCTGTTTTGACCAAAATAAGCAATACATTCATCAAAAACATACCTTGGTTCAAGGTTGATTTTTACAACATCGTTAAGCCTTTTTAATAGCGGCTCTTTATCTAACTTGCTTTGGTATGCTGTAAACCCTGTATATTTTAATAACTTATTAATCAGCTTAGTTTTTGTTGTTGGTGATAAATCCTCAAGAGACATATCTTTATCGCTGAAATACTTGGATCTTACATAATCTAAATCATTACTGACTTGAGTAAATGAGAAATTAAATACTATTGGCCGTGACCTAAAGTAACCAAGCAGTAAGATAAAATACACTCTGGTTTCAATACGTCTTAATTCGTTGACGAGCCTTTGAGTTTCACTATCTAACGAAAAATAATCATCACGATCTTTACGGTTAAAATTGGGTAAGGCATAGAGTTCGTTGATTTCTGATTCGCTGAGAATTTGTATACGCTTGGTGTTTGATGAAGAAATAGTGGTAAGCCTTTCTTGTTATTTTTAATCAGCATACCTTAATCAATGAGGTTAATGTTTACCAGTCAACTGCTTAACATTACCATAAAGCCGATTTAAGCGACTAAAGTGGTAAACTTTTCATAAGATAGTTTACCACTGTGTATTATTACTTAAGAA
>NZ_JBQKUL010000058.1:0-19939 GCF_054968565.1 Pseudoalteromonas sp. G5_S1_54_S4
GCTTTTCGAGGCAATCATGTCGGTATTTAAAATTTATGACAAGCAGATGTACTTAAATAGGGCAATGGTTCTGCTTAAGTCTAATAATGCAACTGATCATATATACGCCTGTCTCGAACTTAGATTTTGCATTGAAGCGATTGTATATCAGAAACTTCTTCACGGAATAGATGGGCTGCCAAATTCAATTATCGAAACTTGGCAGCCAAATAAAGCACTAAGAATGTTGTCCGAATTTGATTCATTAACGGGAGCAAATTGTGTTGTTGAAATAAACTTATCAAACGCGAAAGAGCCACCGAAAGACGATTGGCTGTTTTTAGGTGAGCAAAAGCTACCTCCTGTTCGCTGGTTAAATAAGACTTACAATAAGCTGGGTAGCTTCTTGCATTTAGTGGAGCCTAAAAAAGCAGCCTTTGTAGATTCAACAGATGTAAGAAGTGCTGCTCTTACAATTGCAGAACAGCTAAAAGAATATATAAACACTAATTTTCTTATTAGTATTAAAGGTGTTGATATACAAAAATGTCCAGTCTGTGAGCAGGATATAGCCTTTTCTTTGCTTAAGGCAAAAGATGGAGAAGTTCGCAAGTGCAGCAACAACCGCTGCGGAGCATTATTCTCAGTGAAAGTCGATAAAACAAATAATAAAGTTACTTTTAACTGCAAAACCTACGATATTAAGTGCCAATGTTGTAATGAAGATATTGTGATTCCTGAGCTTACTATTAGAAACTTAGATGTGTTTGGTTGTAGCAGTTGTGGTTCAAAATACATACCTAGAGGAAATTATGAGTTTGCTCTTCTTCCCAAAAAAAGCTAACAAGTGCCTAAACCAAAGGACGCAAAACAGCAGGCTGCGCTCCTTCGCCGCTAATTTTTCGCCGGTTAGGCAAGCGTTATACAGTAGGGGTTTCCGTTGAAAAAAGTCTTTACTTTTCTATTCATAGTATTTGGGGTTGCTGTATTAGGCGCTGGTTGCGGAGCTTTGATTTTATATAATTTTGGTTCTTGGGAAGCTAGTAAAGATTTCTCTACCACATTTAGTGCAATTAACTCATTATTTGCAGGTTTTGCTTTCGCAGGTATGATCTATACAATAATTTTGCAATCAAAAGAATTACAATTGCAACGTGAGGAGCTGTCACTAACAAGAAGCGAACTAGCTAAGTCGGCTATAGCTCAAGAAAAACAGGTGGAAATGGCTCTAAATACAGCCAAACTAAATGCCGCAATATCTAAATATGAAACATATTCAAACTTCATAACAAACCAAATAATTTACCCTGAGCAGTTAAACTATCAGCCCGGTGATCAACGAGATTATTTGGCTACGTTAGAAAAAGAGATCGATATACTACTCAAAAAAACTGTATAACAAAGGTTTTCAAGTCGGACTCGTAACTGTTTGCTCGGTTCCACTTCGTTTCACATTTTAGCAAACTGTTTCTCGCCGTTTAAAACGGCGTTACGAACGTCTTCTCATGGCACTTTGCCGAAATTCAGGTTTGATAAAGTCCTACAGTTTAAACCTGACAGTTCAAGTTAGTACTTATTAAAATAAACGAAGCTAACTACTTGAACTGGCTTATTCTATGTCGCTTATTATTGTTGCCCGAACCCCGAACCCCGAACCCCGCAATTAAGCTATTAGTTTCTCCGCTAGGTTGAGTTCCATTGTTGCTTTTAATAAACGGTATAAGTTAATTGATGCGTCTATTTCTTCTTTACGGTTGGTTAAGCTTTCAATATTTAAACCCAGCGGCACACCTAAGTGGGCACAGCTTTTTAAAATTGAGTCGAGGTTTTCGCGACAAATACGCACCGATTCGCTTAATGTATTTTCCGAATCAAGCATACGCCATTTAGTTGCCTCTGGCACTGAGATGCCTAGCCACTGCATAAACTCTAAGGTTTTTTCACCACCACAAGGCGTAAAGGTTAATATAATTCGATTAGGTGTCAGGCCTTGTGCTTTGCATGTGCGCGCATAACTGGTTATTAAATCTATGGTTGCTTGTGCATTGTAAACGGCTTGAGAGATAAAAAACTGGCACCCTTGTGCTGTTTTTTCTATTAAGCGTTGGTGTTCGTTGCGCTTATTGGCATGGCGCTCAGCAATGGTTACACCACCTAAAAAGAAATCTTCAGACTGCTCTGCCAGTGTTTTATAGGCATTCGGTAAGCTCAGCTTTATATCACCTGCTGATGATGGGCTGCCCACTAACACCACGTTTTTTAAATCGTAGTCATTTTTAGTTTCATCTAACCACGCTTTAAACTCACTCACACCGCGCTGAGCTACACTTTTATAAGTAATTACATCAAGATCAGATAAGCCTCGTAAGAGTTGACTGTACTCGCGCGGATCAACTGTTTGCTTAAATGCAAATGGACGCGCTTGCTCTGTACGGCTGCTTTCATCTTGAATGTCATAAATAATCACACCGTCATATTCAATTTCGTGTAAACGGCCTAATAACTTTTCGGCAATGACTTTTAATTGCGCTTTATCAGTCCCAATTTTTGGAGGTGTTGTGCCAATTAGGTAAACACCTTGGTTGGTGTCCTGTATTTTTTCTTGAAGTGATAAAGCCATAATCCTCATTCCAGCTTAATTTGTGATGATGGATTTAATATAGCAGCCATTTAGACGTCTAGATAGATTTATTTGTTGAAAGTTTCTCAACTAACGTGAATTATTTTCATAGTTAATAACTGACACAGTTGTTTACATAATTAATAGGCTTAGGGCTCTTATATTTAATTGCTTTACGGCATACTTAGTTTGGTAAATGTTTTAAAAATTGCTCAATTTAAAAAGGGATAACAATGAAATTTAAATTATTGGCAACTAGCCTAGCGGTATCGCTGGCCTTAACAGGTTGTGCTATGCAGCAAAGTCAAAACACGCAAACAGCAGCTCAACAAGAACAAGTTAATAAAGCAGATGAGCGTGTTTTTTCACAAGATTACCTATTAGAAGAGCTAGATAACGGCTTGCGTGTGATGGTAGTTAAAACCGATTACCCAGATGTAGTATCGCTACAAATACCGGTATCTGTTGGCTCGCGAAATGAAGTGGAAGCGGGTAAAACTGGTTTTGCTCACTTTTTTGAACACATGATGTTTAAAGGCTCTGAAAAGTTTCCGCAAGATGTGTATTCAGATATTCTAAAAAATTCAGGAGTTGATAACCGCGCCTACACAACTAACGATTACACTAACTACCACTTAAATTTTTCAAAACAGCATCTTGATAAAGTACTTGAGATTGAAGCTGATATTTTTCAAAATTTAAGCTACACCGAAGAGCAATTTAGAACCGAAGCGCTTACCGTTAAAGGCGAGTACTTAAAAAATAACGCCAGTCCAATTCGTAAATTATTAAGTGCGGTACGCCAAGAAGCGTTCGATAAACATACCTATAAACACACTACTATGGGCTTTTTTGAAGACATTGAAGCCATGCCTGATCAAATGGCCTACGGTAAAGAGTTTTTTGATAAGTTTTATAAGCCTGAATATGTATCGCTTGTGATTGTTGGTGATGTTGATCCAAAAGAGACCATGGCGATGGTTAAAAAGCATTGGGGTAACTGGCAAAAAGGCGACTATGTTGCTGATATTCCAAAAGAGCCAACTCAACAAGCGCCAAAATATGTGCATGAGCAAAACGAAGGGTTACCAGGTCATTGGCTACTTGTGTCGTATAAAGGCGCTGCATGGGAGCCTCAGAAAAAAGACAGAGCCGCATTAGATTTACTGTCGCAGCTTTATTTTTCGAGCAATTCAGATATTTACCAAGAGCTGGTAGTAGAAAAGCAAATCGCGAGTCAAATGTTTACCTATAACCCAGAAACTAAAGATCCAGGGTTACTGCATGTATTTGTAAAAGTTGAAAATGCCGATGATTTAGCCACAGTGCGTGATGCTATAAACCGTACGTATGCCAAAGCACGCATTGAGTTGGTGGATAGCCAAAAACTCAGCGATTTAAAGTCTAATCTTAAATACAGCTTTATAAATGGTTTAGATTCGTCGCAAGCAATTGCTTCTACACTTGCCAGCTATATGCATTTTGAGCGCGATCCTGAGGTAATTAATCAGCTGTATAAATCGGCAGACAATATCACTAGCGAAGATATTAGAGCCGTTGCCAATAAGTATTTTGTTGATAATGCGCGCACCACAATTACTATGTCGGCACTTGATAAAGCCCCTGGTTTTGAACAAGAAAGCGACTTAAATGCCTTGGTAGCAAAATATCAGCAAGTACCGAGTAAGCCTATCTTTAAGGTGCTTGATAAAACTAATAGCTCGCCGTTAATCGATATTAATTTATTATTTAATACCGGTGCCGCTGCCGATCCGCAGGGTAAAAAAGGGGTTGCAGCACTCACTGCCGCAATGCTGGCGCAAGGTGGCTCAACCTCAATGAGTTACAAAGAAATTAAAAAGGCAATGTACCCGCTGGCGGGTAGTTTTGGTTATCAAATAGATAAAGAAATGCTGTCGTTCCAAGGGCGTATTCATAAAGATAATGCAGCTCAGTGGTATGCTTTAGTGAGTGAGCAGCTTCTAAACCCAGGCTTTAGAGAAGATGACTTTAAACGTCTGAAAAAAGAAATGATCGATGGCATTAAATCGGGTTTAAAAGCCTCTAACGACGAAGAGTTGGGTAAAGAAGTCCTCTACAGTGTGCTTTATAAAGGTCACCCTTATGAAAGCTATAACTACGGTGACTTATCAGATTTAGAAGCGCTGACCCTTGATGATGTTAAAGCGTTTTATAATGCTGAACTTACACAAGCTAAACTTAATGTGGGTTTAATTGGTGCAGTCCCTACAAAACTTAAAACACAAATGTTAGCTGACCTAGCGACGCTCCCTAAAGGTGAGCAAAGCCGCTTAACAATCCCTGATGCGCCAGAGCTTAAAGGTCATCATGCAACGATTATTGAAAAGTCAGCGCAATCAACGGCTGTGTCGTTCGGGTTCCCTATTGATACCATTCGTAGCAGCGAAGACTGGACCGCATTGTGGCTAGTGCGTTCGTATTTTGGTGAGCATCGCAGTTCTAACAGTTACTTGTACGAACGTATTCGTCAAACGCGTGGCATGAATTACGGTGATTACGCCTACATTGAATACTTCCCTAGAGGTATGTTTCAAACAAAACCTGATGCAAACTTAGGGCGCTCTGAGCAAATATTCCAAGTGTGGCTGCGTCCACTGCGCTCAAACAACGATGCGCATTTTGCAACCCGTACCGCATTATTTGAGCTAGATAAGCTAATTAAAAATGGTATGACCGAGGCAGATTTTGAAGCCACGCGTAACTTTTTAATTAACTTTGTGCCACAAATGGTTGCTAGTCAAAATCGCCAGTTAGGTTATGCGCTAGATAGCGAGTTTTATAACACCGATAGTTTTGTAAACTACGTCACAAGCAAACTGAAAACATTGACTGTTGACGATGTAAATCGAGTGATTAAAGATAACCTACAAACTGAGAATATTCACTATGTGTTTGTTACCGGTGATGGTGAAGATATGCAAAAACGTTTAGCAACTATGCAAACCTCGCCTATGGTGTATAACACCGATAAGCCTGCCGAGTTAGTGGCTGAAGATAAGGTAATTGCTGATTATAAACTGGCAATTCCTGCAAAAAATATTGAAGTAGTGAAAGTGGATAAAGTATTTCAATAATTTAAGTTCTTAAGTTTTTAAGTACTAAAAAATGCCCCTGTGCCGTAAGCATTGGGGCATTTTTATATTTTATTAGTTACTTACTAAAAGTACTGAGGCTGCACCAAGGGCAAAACTAATAACAGAGCTAATAACTAAACCAGCAATAAAACTTTTAGATGGGCTGTTATTGGCATCATTTTGGTTGTTTTCATCAAGCTTAATAAGCTCACCTTGGCGTACTTCAAATACCGCACATAAGGCCATGGTGGTTTCTTTTGAGGCTGCACCTTCTTTTTCTACCCGTTGAATAGTTCGTAAGCTTACATCGCAGGCATCGGCAAGCTGTTGTTGTGTCCAATCGAATGTGTGCCTAAGCGACTTTACCGTTGTAGGGTTTAATTGCATGTTAAAGTTTCCCTACAATTAGCTCTACGACTGTTGCTGTGGTATAGCCAAATACTGCACCACCTAACGCGCAGCCTAGAATAAAAAAAGCCGCTTTTTTAGGATCGCTAGGAAGACTACTTTGAACTTGCTTGGCAAGCACTTCTTGATCTTTGTAAAGAGTGCATTCAAGTCGTCCTGTCAGTATGTTGAGCATGTCAAACTTTACTTGGTACTGCGAGTTTTCAAAATCAAATTTGTGTGAGCTTTTTATATTAACACTGCGTCTGCTGCTAACTAAGTCATCGTTAATATAGACTTCTTCTTTACCTGTGAAGTAGCTTCCAAAACAGGCTATTTGATTATCGCCATCTTGAAAGTAAAATTTATAGCCTAATTTTTTTGTATTTAATATGTCGTTTTTCATCATCGTTATCCTTGTTGAGTTGATGATGCTAATTTAGCGTTTGTTATTATTTTTTACGCCGTCAGCAGTACGCCAGTGGCTATTTTGGCACATGACACACGTGCTGTCATATGTTGTTATTTACTGATTTTTATTAACTTATTTTATTTTTGCACAAATGGTTAAACCTGCCTAGCTGTCATATAGTATGGCTTTGAAAAAGTAATCTAAACCCTAGTTATATCTAATAACTAGAACAAATAACGAAGGGATTAACACCTAGGCGGCTAAATCCGTTAGAATTGGCGGTAGGCTCTTTGTAATAACTTAAGGCATTATTATGCGTCATGAAATTTGGCAACAGCTTCGTAGTGAAGCAAATGAAGTAGTAACTCGTGAACCCCTTTTAGCGAGCCATGTGTATTCGTGTATTTTAAATCATGAGTGCTTAGGGTCGGCATTGAGTTTTATTGTTGCTAATAAACTAGCTGATGCTGTGGTTTCTGCTTTTACAATCCGTGAGTTGTTTGACCAAGCATTTGTAAAGTGTGACCGCATGCTGACACATGTTGCTCATGATATTAAAGCAGTAAAAGACCGTGACCCTGCCGCCGAAACCTATCTTACTGTGATTTTAAATTTAAAAGGGTTTCATGCGATACAAGCACACCGCTTAGCTAACTGCTTATGGCAACAAAACCGTAAAGAGCTTGCGCGCTTTATTCAAAGTCGTACCTCAGAGGTGTTTGGGGTTGATATTCACCCTGCATGTAAAGTAGGCCAAGGCATTATGTTTGACCATGCCACCGGTATTGTTATTGGTGAAACCGCTGTAATTGAAGATAATGTATCTATATTACAATCGGTTACATTAGGTGGTACGGGTAACGAGCAAGGCGATCGCCATCCTAAAATTAGAGCGGGCGTACTTATTGGTGCGGGCGCTAAAGTGTTGGGTAATATTGAAGTGGGCGAGGGCGCACGTATTGGTGCAGGTTCAGTGGTATTAAGCCCTGTGCCGCCTCACACAACTGCTGTTGGCGTACCTGCAAAAATTATTGGTCGCCCTGATTGTGAGTGCCCGGCAGAAAGTATGAACCAAAACTTTTTAGAATATCCCGAGCCAGAAAACGAATCGCACACCAGTGCAATGCTTTAATTTTTGAGTACCTAGAAATGATATATAAAAGTAACCTTGTGGCTATGCTGCTCTGTTTTTCTTCAGGCGTGGCGTTAGCAAGTGGTTACTTTTTGTTTTTTAAAGATTCCACTCGTGTTTCCTCAGCGCCCAAACAAGCTGTAATCTCTTCGGCTAACACCCAAGTCAATAATCAGCCAACTTCTTTGCAAGGCCTAGTGCAGGTCAATAAAGCCCAAGCGGCTGATCAACAAACTCAGCTAGCACAACATGTGGTTGAGCTTAATCAGCGGCTTGAAAAAAAATCAATCCAGCTTAAGCAGTCTCAACAACAGCTAAAGTTAAATCAATTAGAAAGTGTAGAGCTTGATGATGAGCTCGCAATACAGTTTGAGCAAGAGGCTGATAATCTCGAATGGAGTTACGAGCTTGAAGTCGCGTTAACTGACTTTTTAATTATTAATGAGTTTGCAGATAGCGCTGAGCTTACAGCGCTAAAGTGTAAGCAAACAATTTGTAAGTTTGAGCTTACCATAAACCAACATGCCGTTAATTATGGTGCTAAATTATGGCGCGAGCTTAACGATAAGCTTCATCTTGAACCTTGGTGGCAGCAATTTACACTCAGTGCATCTCAATCTAACGATGCCCGTATTGAGTTTACTGTTAGTACGCAAGGCTAGCGCTTAGCAATATGGCTAAGCTTCTACCTTTGAAATAACCTGGCCATCTACTAACTCAGTGATCAACACATCACCCACTTTTACATCTTCCACTGATTTAACCACTTTATTTTGCGCTGTTTTAGTAATGCTATAACCACGTGCTAGGACATTAAGGGGGCTGACCGAATCAAGCCGACTTGCTTGTAAGGCAAGCGTATTATTTGCGTGTTGTAGTTGCTGCTGCATCGCTTGATTTAGCCTTGCATGGAGCTGGGCTAACTGATGGTTTGCATTTGCTAGCTTTTTATCTGGTGATTGGCGCATTAGTCTGGGTGTTAAATTAGCTAACACGCGTTCTTGTTGATATAAACGCTGACGCATTGCCTGTTGCAGTGCAATACTCAACTCATCTAAGCGTTGTGACTTTTGGTTTAGCTGATTGCGCGGGTGGCACAAATTTAAGCGATGCTGTAGCTGAGTTGCCAGTGCACGTTTATCGGCAATGTCGTGTTTAAATGCATTCGCTAAACGACTAATTAACTGATTAACCCTATTATGTAGCTCTTGTGTATTGGGGCTTACGAGCTCTGCGGCTGCAGAAGGAGTTGCTGCACGTACATCAGCAACGTAATCGCTAATCGTGGTATCTATTTCATGTCCAACAGCGCTCACAATGGGCAGCGAGCTTTGATAAATAGCACGAGCAAGTTGTTCATGGTTAAAGCACCATAAATCTTCTAATGAACCACCACCGCGTCCGAGAATGATAACGTCGACTTCATTACGTAAATTTGCCAGCTCTATTTGCTTGATTAAATGGCCATGCGCTTCTTTGCCTTGCACCATCGCAGGGTAAATAACCACTTCTAATTGCGGCGCACGACGCTTTAAAACAGTTAAAATATCTTTGATTGCGGCGCCTGTAGGTGAGGTAATCACCCCTATGCGATTTATGTTTTGGGGCAGGGGCTTTTTATAAGCGGAGCAAAATAAGCCCTCTGCAGCCAAACGCATTTTTAGCGCGTCAAACTCTTGCTTAAGTTGCCCTTCGCCGGCAGGCTCCATATGTTCAACAATAAGCTGGTAGTCACCACGGGGTTCGTACAAAGATACACGTGCTTTAACGGTTACTTGTGCGCCGTTAATTGGTCGGTAACTTTGGTTGCGATTATTGCCTCGCCACATGGCGGCTTTAATTTGCGCTTTATCGTCTTTTAACGAAAAATACCAATGCCCAGAAGCAGGCGCAATAAAGTTAGAAATTTCACCAGTGAGTACTAAAGACGCAAAACCTTGTTCAAGTAGGGCACGTATTTCACGATTAAGGCGAGATACGGTATAAACCGTTTGCGAGGGCTTAGAAAACATAAAAACTACCAAAAAACATTTATAAATCTAGCTTATCATAAATAAATACAAAATATTATTTACTAGTGCCTACAACGCTGTTAAAATTTGGCCGCAATTCCTTATCTTAGATCCACATGTGAGAAGTTGCCAAAATGCTTAGAATCGCTAAAGAAGCTCTTACCTTTGATGACGTACTTTTAGTACCTGGTCATTCTACTGTTTTGCCACATACGGCAAATATTTCAACTCGCTTAACGCGTGGTATCAAACTTAACTTGCCGCTCATTTCAGCATCTATGGATACTGTTACAGAAGCTCGTTTAGCTATTGCCCTCGCGCAGGAAGGTGGTCTTGGTTTTATTCATAAAAACATGACCATTGCAGAACAAGCGAAAAATGTTCGTAAAGTTAAAACCTATGAAGCAGGTATTGTTTCATACCCTGTTACAGTAACCGCCGATCTGACTATTGCAGATGCCGTTGAATTGTCTCAGGAAAAGGGATTCTCAGGTTTTCCTGTCACCGATAGCGAAAATAACCTTGTAGGTATTGTAACTAGTCGTGATATGCGCTTTGAAACTAAGCTTGAACAGCCGGTTTCAACAGTGATGACGAAAAAAGAAAACCTAGTAACGGTTAAAGAGGGAACTGCTCGCGAAGATATCTTAAGCTTAATGCACGAACACCGCATTGAAAAGATTCTTGTGGTTGATGATGCGTTTAAACTTAAAGGCATGATCACCGTAAAAGATTACCAAAAAGCACAAGACAAACCAGATGCATGTAAAGACGAGCAAGGTCGTTTACGTGTAGGTGCTGCGGTAGGCGTTGGCGCAGGCACTGATGAGCGAATTGCTGCATTAGTTGAAGCCGGTGTTGATGTACTACTAATCGATACTTCTCATGGTCACTCTCAAGGTGTTATTGACCGTGTTGCAGCGACTCGTCAAGCTTACCCAGACTTACAAATTGTTGCGGGTAACGTGGCAACTGCCGAAGGTGCTATTGCCCTTGCAGATGCCGGTGTTGATGCTGTTAAAGTAGGTATCGGCCCAGGTTCTATTTGTACTACACGTATTGTTACTGGTTGTGGTGTACCACAAATAACAGCCATTTCAGATGCGGTCGAAGGCCTTAAAGGTCGCGATATTCCAGTGATTGCCGATGGCGGTATTCGTTTTTCTGGTGATATTGTAAAAGCACTCGTTGCGGGTGCATCGTGTGTAATGGTTGGCTCTATGCTCGCGGGTACTGAAGAAGCACCAGGTGAAGTTGAACTTTATCAAGGTCGCTACTACAAGTCTTACCGTGGTATGGGTAGCCTAGGTGCGATGGATCAAAAAGAAGGTTCATCAGATCGCTACTTCCAAAAATCAAACCAAGCTGACAAGTTAGTACCTGAAGGCATTGAAGGTCGTGTTGCTTATAAAGGGCCAATTGCGACAATTATTCACCAACAAGTGGGTGGTCTTCGCAGTGCAATGGGCTTAACCGGTTGTGCCACAATCGAAGAGTTAAACACTAAACCACAGTTTGTACGTGTAACTTCTGCTGGTATGGGTGAGTCGCATGTTCATGATGTGCAAATCACTAAAGAAGCACCGAACTACCGTTTAGGCTAATCAGCCTTAACAACTTGAAATAAGTGGGCTAACCTTTGTTAGCCCTAATATAGTCACACAGCTTAAGCTGGTGGCGTTTAGCACCTGACTTTACGAGATATTTCATGAGCAAAGACATTCACGATTCACGAATCCTCATTTTAGATTTTGGTTCACAATACACGCAGTTAATCGCCCGTCGCGTACGCGAAATTGGTGTTTATTGTGAGCTTTGGGCTTGGGATGTAACCGAAGAGCAAATTCGCGAGTTTAACCCACAAGGTATTATCCTTTCTGGTGGCCCAGAATCAACTACGCTTGAAAACAGCCCGCGTGCTCCTGAGTATGTATTTAATGCAGGCGTTCCAGTACTTGGTATTTGTTACGGTATGCAAACTATGGCAACACAGCTTGGCGGCCGTGTACATAGCTCAGATAAAAAAGAATTTGGTTACGCACAAGTTGAAAAAGTGGGTAACTGTGCATTATTTGATGCCATTGAAGATCATATTACTGATGGCGGCAATGGTGTACTAGATGTGTGGATGAGCCACGGTGATAAAGTAATGGAAATTCCAGATACGTTTAAAACCACTGCTAAAACATCTACTTGCCCGCATGCGGCAATGTCTAACGAAGAAAAGCGCTTTTACGGTGTACAATTTCACCCAGAAGTAACGCACACACATCAAGGTCAACGTTTACTAGAGCGTTTTGCTATTGATATTTGTGGTTGTGAAAAATTATGGACGCCGGCAAAAATCATTGATGACGCCATTGAGCGTATCAAAGAAACTGTAGGTGACGACGAAGTTATTTTAGGCTTATCAGGCGGTGTAGATTCATCGGTTGTGGCTATGCTTATTCACCGTGCTATTGGTGAGCGCCTAACCTGTGTATTTGTTGATAACGGGCTACTTCGTTTAAACGAAGGCCAGCAAGTTATGGATATGTTTGGCAATAAGTTTGGCTTAAACATTGTTAAAGTAGATGCCGAAGATCAATTTTTAAATGACTTAGCAGGTAAATCAGACCCAGAAGATAAACGTAAAGCCATTGGCCACACGTTTATTAATGTATTTGATGAGCAAGCTAAAAAGCTTAAAAACGCAAAATGGTTAGGCCAAGGTACAATTTACCCTGACGTAATCGAATCAGCGGCCTCAGCGACTGGTAAAGCGCACGTAATTAAATCGCACCATAATGTGGGCGGCTTACCAGATGATATGCAAATGGGCTTAGTAGAGCCATTACGTGAGTTATTTAAAGATGAAGTACGTAAAATTGGTTTAGAGCTAGGTTTACCGTACGACATGCTTTACCGCCACCCATTCCCAGGGCCTGGTTTAGGTGTGCGTGTACTTGGCGAAATCAAAAAAGAGTACTGTGACTTACTTCGTCGCGCGGATGCTATCTTCATTGAAGAGCTTCACAAAGCAGAGCTTTATCATAAAGTAAGCCAAGCGTTTACTGTATTCTTACCGGTTAAGTCGGTAGGGGTTATGGGCGATGCACGTAAGTATGATTGGGTTGTTTCACTTCGTTGTGTAGAAACCATCGACTTTATGACTGCACGTTGGTCACATTTACCGTATGAGTTTTTAGGTGTGGTTTCTAACCGTATCATTAACGAAATCGACGGTATCTCACGCGTTGTTTACGATATTTCAGGAAAACCACCTGCCACTATCGAATGGGAATAATCCTCCCTTTACTGTAATTTCGTAATAACTAACGGCGAATTAGCATGCTAATTCGCCGTTTTGTTTATTTAAAAAGCAAACAAACCAAAAAGTTGATTTTTTACTTTACCTTTGTCAAAAGGTCTTTATAATTCATCGTCATTGCAGGGGCGTAGTTCCAATTGGTAGAACAGCGGTCTCCAAAACCGACGGTTGGGAGTTCGAATCTCTCCGCCCCTGCCATTTCTTCTTTACATCGTTTTGATTACTTCCTATATTATTCATCTTACTAATCCATCGAGTTGTTATGCATTCACGTTACGCATCTGTTTTTGGTATAGAAAAGCTTGAACTTAATCAACACTTTCGCCCAGCTCAAGCTGAGTTGTCAGCGACTTCATCGTTAATACTCTGTGATACATTAAAAGATGATATTGAGCGTGCCTTTGCGCCTGTAACAATAAACTCAATTGTTAAATCATCAACCATTGAGTTTAGTGAGCAACAATTAGGCCTGCCTGATTCTAACCTAACCTGTGCGCAAAAACGTGCGTTATGGGCTTTAATGAGTGAACACCTTGATACACTTTAAGTCGGTTACCGATGAGAATATCAATGAGCTGATGGCCATTGAAAATGCCTGTCATACACACCCTTGGACGTTAAAAACAATGCAGTCGTGTTTGCAGGGGCGCTATTTTAATTTAGCGGCGTTCGATGAAGAGCAAATGATAGGCTTTTACATTGGTGAAAAAGCAGGGCCCGATTTTACCTTAATGGATATTTGTGTCGCCCCGAGCTTTCAGGGACAAGGATTTGCTAAGCAGTTATTAACGCAGTTTATAGCGTACGGCGAGCAACACAGTGCCGAAAACTTATTTTTAGAAGTGAGAGAGTCTAATACGCGGGCGATTGCTTTGTATGAGCGTGCGGGCTTTATTGAAATGTCAGTACGTAAAAATTATTACCCCAGCGATGCGCCAAATAAAAACGGCTTTGAAGATGCGATTTTAATGGGCATGGCACTGGGTTTAAATTTTTAATGATTACTTATTAGCGATGGCTTGTTCTATTGCTGTAATGAGTTCTACAACGCGTTTTTCTCTTTGAGTCATATCATTGCCTTTTAAACTTTGCTCAAGCGCTGATGCGCTATGGTAAATATCATCAAAGTTAAAACAACCAGCACTGCCCTTAATACTGTGGGCAAGTGCGCGTAGTGTTTCGCAATCTTGGTTGTTATAAAGGGTTTTTATCTGCTTTAAGTAATCAGGTAAACTTGCCAAATAATTAGCATTTATTTGCTGAAATTTCTCACTTTTTAATAAGCTATCCCACTTATTTTGATTATCGCGTTCAAGGTGTAAATAGCTGACTAATACATTTTCTAGTGCGTCTTTATCAATGGGTTTACCAAGCGCTTTGTTACAGCCTGCTTCAAGGTAAGTATCTATATCATGGTTCATGACATTTGCGGTCAGGGCGATAATTGGGCCATCGTAGGCGGCATCTCTGAGCATTTTAGTTGCTTCTAAGCCGCCCATAACCGGCATTTGCATATCCATGATTATAAGCTGGTAGTCGTTCACTAGTGCCATTTCTACTGCTTGTGCGCCATTATTGGCTATATCAGGCTCTAACCCCCATGTTTGAAGGAGTAATTTTATCAGCAACTGATTATCGGGGTTATCTTCTGCCACTAAAATATGCGCATCAAAGTTATTGGTTGCAAAAGAAAGTTGCGGGTCTTTTTCGGGTGATAGCTGAGAGTGTTCAGTCAAAAACAGGTTACTACTAAGCCCATTACCTAAATGGCAATCTATATCGATAGTAAAGCAACTACCCACACCCACTTCACTGGTTACGCTGACATCGCCACCGAGCAGCTGAGCCAAATTTTTTGAAATACATAGCCCTAATCCTGTACCACCAAATCGGCGTGTGGTTGTGGCATCAGCTTGTTCAAATGGCGTAAATAATCGACTTATTTGGTTTGCCGACATGCCTATACCGGTGTCTTCAACTATAAATGTAAGAATTTTTGGTGCTTGAAACTTTGCCGTAATTGTTACTTGGCCTTGCTCAGTAAATTTAACTGCGTTACTGGCAATATTAATCAGTATTTGTTTTAAACGAGTAACGTCACTATTTATGGTATGTGGTAATGGTAGCGAATAATTAATTGTAAATGAAAGCTGTTTCTCTTGTGCTAGAGGTTTAATGATTGATTCAACATCATGAATAAGTTGTACAACATTTAACGGCGTTTGCTCAACAGCGAGTTTTTCGGCTTCAATTTTTGATAAATCGAGGATGTTATTAATAAGCTCTAATAAATGTTTTGAATTACGAAGAATAGTGCCTAAATGATGTTTATCGTTTGTTTTCTTATCGCTATGCAGTAGTTGCTCGGTAAATCCCATAATGGCTGTAAGCGGAGTGCGAATTTCATGGCTCATATTGGCTAAAAAGCGGCTTTTAAGCTGGTTTGCTTGTTCTGCTTGGGCGATGGCTGTTTCAAGCTTACTATTCATTGATTCAAGTGCCTTAGTACGGCTCTCTACTTTGTCTTCTAAGTGATGCTTATATTCTTCTAGCTGCTCCTGATAGTGCTTAATTTGGTTAATCATGTGATTAAAGTCGTTAAACAGTATGCCTACCTCATCGGTTGTATAAGCAGGCAGTGTGACTGAAAGGTCGCCATCACCAACGCGATGACTTGCTTCACCTAGTAATTCAATTGGGTTAAGCAGTAAATTGCGCACCACAATAAAAATTAAGATCGGTAGGGTGATCACAGAAATAATTACAATTAGCCCAGTGATGACACTAATTGCTTTACCTGATTGATACAGTACCGCTTTAGGAATGGTCGACACATAATAGTAGCCGCCACTCATTTGGGCTGCGAAAATCAATCGTTCTATTTTATCAACGCTCGAAAGCTCAATGGTTGATAAGCTGCCAATATCAGCTAGGTCATTAATTTTATTAAGTTCATACTCACTAACATAGTGGCCACGCATTTTGTAATCAGAGCTAAATAAAATTTTACCATCATTGGCGAGCAGTAAATTTAAGGTGTTGTTATAAGGGGCTTCTAAAATACTGGTGTTTAAAATCGAAGGTTCGACCTTAAGGACAATAAAACCAAGTTGTTGTGGACGTTTTAAATAGTAGTCAACGCTGTATATGCGTTGCACAAAATATAAGTTGGTGGTGCCGTCTTCTTTTTGCACCATAAACTGCTGCTGGCTTAAATTGCTTTGTATGACTTGGTCAAAAAACGGATAAGACTTTGGCGCGACAGTTAAATTACTGGAGTAATAGGCATCACTTTCACCGGTTTTTGAGACTAAGTTAATACTAATAATGTCAGGGTAGGCTTCACTGTAACTGGCAAATACGTCCATTAACGCGCCAAGGCGATAGGTATAGCTGGCGTCTTCAAATAAATCTTTAGCTAAAAAGTCACTTAGTACCGGTGAAGCAGAGAGTAACTTAGCCGTTGCATGAAAAGAGTCTATATAGTTAAATACTTTTTGCTGTTGTTGCTCTACAAAGCGACTCATGATCAAGTCAGCTTGTTTTTGCGTAGAGTTAGTTACATTAGTGAGCGTAAACCCACCTAAAAATAACAACGGCAGTATAACCAGTGGAGTTATATACCATAATAATCGAATACTTAGCTTACTGGTTTTCATTACCCAACATCAAATCCTCCATGTAATCGAACAATAATATGATTTACAGAACCATTACTCAAGCTTGGTATTAAGTTAGTGGGCAATTTATAGCGTTATTGTTAATAATCGCTGAAAACACCAAACTTAAAAAAGATCCGTTAATAACCAACCATTGATTGTTTATAAAGCCAAGATCAGCGAAAATAGTCTTCAATTACGATTAACTTAACGGATAGCGTCACAAGAGCTAATTTGGGTTCTTGTTGGGGTATGTTGCGCTTTCTAGGTTAGCTTGTTTTTAGCCTTGAAAGCTCAGCATACTAAAATACAAATACATCCGTATATTAACTAAAAGAACCTTTTTAATGGCAGACCAAAATCTCCTTAGCGAAATTAATAAACGCCGTACCTTTGCGATCATCTCGCATCCTGATGCCGCCCAGCCTTTCAACGCTTAAAACCACCTTTCATTGCACACCACAATCACATCTCTACGTACTGAATTTAAAGGCTTTTTGTCTTTTTCTCGTTTCTTTGCTTTTCAATGATGTTCAAGCGTAACCTCGGAAAGTGTGTACAAACTTGAGTACAAATTCCGTTTTAGAGGCCTTTGGTGAAAATTCCATGACACAAATCTGGCTGTAGGCCTTGTGTTTACTGGGTTTGATGAAGAAAGTACTTCCTGCTTTTGGTACTTTGGTTTCGACATTACAAAAGCGGAATAAATGCGATCATCTCTAGTTTTTTGTTTATAAGTTTATGAATTTAAAGGGTTCGTCATTGTGGTTTTTGATGTGTCATTGTTGCGAGTGTACAAACAGTGTGTACAAATTTTTCTCGTTAGGCGTGTTGATTGCTATTCATGACACAAACCGCCTTGTAGCTCTTGTTATTCATAGGTTTGAGCTGAAAAGTACCTAATAGCAACATTCGTGTTTCGATAAGGCTGATCTTCTGAACAAATCATGCATCTTTCTGACCATCAACAAGTGATGAATCAGGCGATGATAGCTTTACATTGATTTTCAGGAGAATGCAGATGACAGCAGTAGCGCACCAGGTAACCCCTTTTCTAACATCTTACGAAGTGATGGCTCGTTACCACATTAGCTATACGACGCTCTGGCGAAGAATAAAAGATGGCAGCTTGCCGCAACCTCGTATCAACCGAAATACACGAAACAAGCTGTGGCACATTGAAGATTTGGAGGAGTATGAGAAGAAAGAGGACTGAGCCTCTTTCTTTTATGGATAGTGAATAGGGCTTTTAGGAGGGCAGGATTGTGAATAAAATTTATAGAGAAAATCTATATATAGGACATATGGGATTAAATATACTTATAAAGACTATTTAAGTGAACTTGAATAGCTATCACTGAGATTTGGGGCTTGGTACCGTAAAGCGCCGCTCGTCCAATTTACACGTTTTTCCTGATAATATTGCTATTAGTGTTGGTATAAAACGGGAGAGAGTGATGGTACTGGTACTGTTCGATTTAACCGTCTTTCAGATTATCCTCTGACTAACCTGAATTCTAAAAGTGCTCTTTATCATTTAATTTTCCTTCTTTTTGAGCAATAAGCAAGAAGATAATTGTAGTATATCCGAACGCGTAAAGCACCCAGTTAAAACAACGAGTAAGAAAGGTAATTGAATACCAAAAACAGAGGCTGAGTATCATGAATGCAGGGTATCGGCTTTACATAGAGCAGTGGAAATAACTATTACTGATTGATTGGAGTGGCAGGGCTATTATCTGATGTCGTACTATCGCTCATCTGCATTGATGAGTGATCCATCATAGCCATTTGGCTAGACTGTTTATCCATCGCTTGGTCATGCATCATCTGACAAGGCTCTGCAGCATACGTCATGCTTGGCCAACAAAGACCTGCAATATAAGTAATACTGTTAGCTCCTTTTAACAACAATTTTAGGCTATCAGGGTATTAAATGAGTTCAAGTTTTTTATCAAAAAATGGTCCCATTTCACTCCCAGGCTGGGCCATTTTTATTATAGTGCCGATCTTTTCATTGCCGATAGAGTAAAAAGACTGGGTTCCTTCTGAGCGAGATTTTAATAATTGATTGTCCCGCAATATTTTTAAATGCTGACTGGTAGAAGACATAGACAGCTGTAGTAGCTCTGCAATTTCGTTTACACATAATTCAACCTGTTGCACACTCAAAATTATTATTCAACCTAGAATGGTTACCCAGTAATTTGAATAATTCAGTTGCTTGCATTAAGTCTGTTTCTGCTGCAATTGACGCTTTGGCCTTGGCTATTTTTAGCTTGACTTTGCGACATTCAGTACAAATTCCCAGGTTGTTTCCCACAATTATCTCCTTGATATGAATTCCCTCACCGCCAGAGCAATGAGAGAACGTTTTGGTTTAAGAGCGTGAGAGCAACTCTTGTTTTATTTTTTGATATGTTTCTTCGTCAATATCGCCTCTGGCGTAACGCTCCTTTAAAAGCTCAAGGCTGTTAACTGGTTTATTACTGTTGATTTGTTGGGATTTATTTTTCAGTAACAACTGAACTAATTTAACCAAGGCTAATATGATGACAGTCCATAGTAATAACGAAAATATCATGCCAAACGGTCCCGGAAAAAAAAGCCCAAAATCACACCAACCATTGCCCCAATAGCCAGAAGAGTGCATAGCGTTCATATTATTCACCTTAATAATGTTGTGATTGGCTACCCATCATATTTTGCATATTGGCAGACATTTGTTGCATCAATATCAAGTATTGCTCCTGTTGTGCCGGTGTTAATAGCTGATAGGCCTGGTGACGGGCTTTTAACATAGTAAGCATATTTTCGCTCATCACCCCTTGGCGCTTTGCGAGCATTGCTCTGGCTTTAGCTTCATCAAAGGTGGGTGCCGTGGTTAATGCCTGACATTCCGCCATATATGCTGGCATATTGGCCATCATCACTTGCCTGCCCGCCATTGCTTGGGTCATAATAGCCTGGATCTCTTGCTGTTGCTTAGTGCTTAGATCCAGCTGGAAGAACATTCCCATCATCATGTTGCCGCCCATCATGTTGCCGCCCATCATGTTGCCGCCCATCATGTTGCCACCCATCATGTTGCCACCCATCATGTTGCCACCCATCATGTTGCCATTCATCCCCCTGCAACCTTGCATCATGTTGCCCTGCATATTGCCATGTGCCAGTGCTAATGAGGCGGCTCCAAAAGTAAGACCGAGGGTTAAGGCTGCTGTTGTCAATTTGTTAGTTTTCATCTTTTACTCCACTTTTTAAATAAATTTGGGTATACGGATTTAATGGTTGATGGGGCACCTTCACCCC
>NZ_JBQKUL010000059.1:0-18750 GCF_054968565.1 Pseudoalteromonas sp. G5_S1_54_S4
ATTACATATTACCCAGCTCTATCATCATTGCGGTGTACATACGTAAATTAAGTGCTAGTTGCTCAAGCGTAATAAATTCATGCTCTGAGTGACCGGTGTAGCGCTTACCCGGCATTGATGGGCCAAACGATACGGCATTATCAAATAACTTAGCGTTGGTACCACCACCAATAGAGACAAAATCTGCGTCTTGATCGCCAGTAAAGTGTTTAAAAATATCAAGTAACTTCTGCGCATGGGGCGCGTCATCAAGTAACATGGGTGTACCAATAGTAGTTTTAACATTGGCTAATGTTACTTTATTATCAGCTTGCCATTGAGTAAGCGCACTATTAATTTGCTGTTTTAGTAAGTCAGCCTCTTTACCCATAGGACGACGAGCATTAACCGCTAACGTTAGGTTATTACCGTCTCGTTCAATAACTGTGGGCGCTACCGTCATTGGCCCCATAAAGTCATGTTTATACGCAATATCACCAAACTGTTTACCGTGAATATCTAGGCCAATTAGCTGATTTACAAACTTAATGAGCTGACCGTCGCTGTTGTTTTCAAGCTCAACGGCTTTAAATAGTTCAGCCAAATAAGCAATGGCGTTAACACCTGACTCTGGCTCAGATGAGTGAGCCGACATGCCTTTAACACTAATTAAAGTTCCATCTGTTTGATCATCAAAGGTAAATTCTACTTGCTTAAGAACCTTGGCTGTTTGTTTTAATTGAGCCACCAATTCAGGACTCGCATTATGCAAAGTTAAGCTGGCATCTTCAGGGATTTGGCTAGCAAAGGCACCACCCTTTACATTGCTGACATACACACCTGTTTGTGGTGATGTTGCATCAAATGTTGGCGCAATTAAGCTCCAGCCTTTTTCAGCAACCACTACAGGGTATGAGGCATCAATGGTTATCGCATACTTTGGTTGCTCATAGGTTTTCATAAACTCAGTTAACGGCCCCCAATCAGACTCCTCGGCCAAATAAACCATCAGCTCAATGCGGTTATCAAGGGTTATGCCTTTATCTTTTATGGCTTTCATCGCATATAAAGCGGTGGCTATAGCGCCTTTATCGTCTTCGGTACCTCGGCCAACTAATTTACCCGGCTCTGAGGTATCAATAATAAATGGGCTTTGTTTCCATTTGCTGGCGTTTGCAGGTTGTACATCACCGTGAGTCACTATGGTTACTTTTTCTTTTTGCTCACCCATGCCTATGAGTACGGTATAGCCTAAATCTTGGTAGTCAAAGCCAAGTTCAGCGGCTTTCATTTTTAATAACGCTTTAAAGCCTATAAAGTCGGGGTTTTGTGGTGCGCTGATCTCACTTTTATTAACCGTAGGAAACGATACTAAATTAGTAAGCGTATGCACCTGTGCATTTTGATAGTTATTAACTGCGTAATCGGCCACGCTTTCACTGTGTTTATTTAATTGTGCATGAGCGCTAAATGCACATAAGGCAATACTTGCTAAAGCTAGCTTGTTCAAAACAGATTCCATTTAATTAACAACAAAGAACACTAATTATAACCTCCTTGTAAAGTGACAAACAGCGCTTTGCGGCAGACCTACAAGCAAAGCTTATAATTTATCTAACAGCTTTGAACAAGATGCCTGTATAATGCGCAGCTCAAAATTACGGGGTTAATCATGAATCGCAGAAAAAAAATCGTTACTAAGTTTCAAAAGAAAGATAAGCGCGCTAATGCCAAGCTGCATAAAAGCAACAAGCCGACTTATGTTTCAAAAGCAGAGCGCGCAAAGCTTGCTGAGCAAGATGCCGAACAAGCAATTGAGCACGCGGCCAACGAAGTAGTGCAAACAAGCGTTTAATTGTTATTGCGATAGGGTGAGAGGCTTAAATTGAGTGTTAAAAAGCTTAAAGTGAGCCAAATAACGAACCGCCACATAGCAAACTACCCCACTTGCCACAATCAATTCAAACGTTGCTAAATACTGTATTTGCTTAACAAACTGCAAATCAATTCCCACTGTATGCATCCATGCGGCAAGTTTAAATAACGCGGTAGCACCAATGACCATAGGAAAAGTAAACGCAGCGTAACCTGGGCAAAATGGACGGCGCAGTAATTTAAAAAATGCGACGTAAATTATAAAGGTCATCAGTACCGCAATTCCAAATAACAAGCCAATAATAACCGGTGACGGCTCGCTGATAACTGTAAAGTAACCAGCTAACGATAAACTTGCTGGCGCCGCTAAAATAGCCAGTGTAGGTTGTGCAGCATCAGGAATGTGCGCAGCAAAAATGATCCGGTAAATCATCATAGGCAACATAACTGCATACATCAGCATGCCAAAATAAAGCGCCCCTTGTGCTAAAAATAGCAGAGCCGGATTCCCTGAAAACGCGACATCGGCAACAATGATCCCAACCGGCGGTACAAACCAGCTTGGCACCATATGCTCAATTTTAAATTCAATCACGCGATGAGCAATAAAGCTGATTAAAAACACCAAATGCAATAAAAATGCACCAACCCAAAGCATATCTCCCGCAAGGGAGTAAAACTGCCCTAAAGAATTAGACACCACTAAAGTAGCCATAGCAAAAGTAGGCACCACACTTCCCACAACCGGATGGGCTAAATCGGCTTTAAGCAGCTGAGGATGTAATAAAAACTTAAGTGTTAACAATAGCAATAATACGCTCGCAATAGCGGCACCGGCATATTGTGCTACGCCATTTAGGTTAGCCATACTCTCCCAAGCCCAACCTAGGCTGGCAATACCTAATGCCAAACCGCCCATTGGTGTTGGTGCACCAGATATTTTTGTTTTTATATGTTTAAACATCTCTATTGCACCCTGTGGTTGTAACTTACAGAGAAGTTTACGCTTGCATTTTGTTAAGTTAAATCTAATTATATAGAACGCACGTTCAGGCAAACTAAACATAGCATAATGAATATTTCACTTAAGCAACTTAAAGTATTTGTAGGCATAACCCAGCACAGCTCCCTTACAGCAGCGTCTGAATCATTGTTTCTATCTAAAGCGGCGGTGAGTATGGCGCTTAGCGAGCTTGAAAAACAATTAGGCCATCCATTATTTTATCGTGTAAATAATCGCTTATTATTAAATCAAGAAGGGCAAAAACTACTGCCCCTTGCTGATGAACTATTAAATCGGGCAAATACTATCGATGACTTGTTTTTAGACAACGCTCCTGCCAGCGGAACTTTAAAAATTGGTGCCAGCGACACGATTGGTAATCATGTATTGCCTGCTTTGTTAAGCAACTTTAGAGCGCAGCAACAGCATTACTCGCAACAAATACTGATTTCCAATTCGACGCTTATTTGTCAAAAACTTATAGATTACGAGCTCGATATAGCACTTATTGAGGGCCAAGCCCACCAAAGCGATTTAGTCTCTAATGTGTTTAGTCAAGACACCATGTGTATTATTGCGCCAATAAACCACCCATTGGCTGCAAAAAAGCAACTTAGCTTTAACGACTTTAATCGTAGCCAATGGGTATTAAGAGAAACTGGTTCAGGCTCGCGTTCCTTCTTTTTACATAGCCTTGCGCCACAAATTAAAAATTGGACGCAAAGCGTAGAGCTCAATACCACTGAAGCGCTTATAAACTGTGTAGCAAATGGCTTAGGGTTAGGATGTTTATCATCACTTGCTGCGCAATATGCCCTAAAAGATGGCCGTGTTAAACAGCTTAATTTAAACCACTCCATGCAAAGGCAGTTTTGGTTAGTGATGCATAAAGACAAATACAAAAACCCACTGTTAACGCAGTTTATAGATTTTTGTCACAAGCAAACTTAAAAATTAATGGCAATAAACCGTCAGACTCGATTAACCTAAAATCGAATCTGACGGCTGGTACTAACTTACTCTCTCATCTTAAAACGCGTAACTCATGGCTAAATTTATAGAGCGCCCCTGCCCAGCTAATTGATTAAAGCCCTGCGACATATCTTGTTTAAATTCTGCAATACTTACGCCACCTAATGGTAATTCATAATACTCATCAAGCAGGTTGGTAATATCAACACTCACGGTCAATGCATCCCAACTGGCTTTAGAGCTTAAATTAAGTAAATGATACTGCTCAGTTTGGTTTTCTAGGCGGTTGCTATCTACGCGGGTTTTACTATCGACCCACTGCCACGTGAGAGCGTTTTCAAAGCGGCCAACTTGCTGGTTAATCGCAAATTGGGTTTGCAGTGGCTTAATTTGATAAAGCGGCTGATTGGTATCGTCGCGCTTACCACGGGTATTGGTAATGTTAGCTTTTAACGACCAACTACCATACTGCTTAGACTCGTGCAGAGTAGCAACCGCATCTAGCTTTACTCCATAAAGCGTGGCATCTAGGTTATTAAACATAAGTACATTACGGGTATTAGCTGCAAGCGCTGTGCGGTTAAAGCTTCTTACTCTGTTGACGTCAATATAATCATTTACATCGCTCACCCATGCATTAGCACTGATACGCCAGCTGTCGTCTTTAGCCATACGGGTATACGTAGTGCTAAGCGTATGTGCGGTTTCAGGTTTAAGGGCAATGTTACCAATATAGCCGTTGCCATCGCCGTACCATCCAATCATAGTGGTGGCCATATTGCCCACCCCCCAACTGTAGCGTTCGTATAAATTAGGCGCACGATTTTTACGGGTTAAGCCAATTTGTAGTTCGTCGTTATTGCTTAGTTGATAATTAAACAGCACGTTTGCATCAACTAAATTATCTGTTTGTTTTTTACTTTGGTTATTAAAATTTTTAGCGGCCATTGCATCGCTTGGCATCGCCATGGCCATCGCATTCATTGCAGCCATGCCTGGGTTATATGCTTGCACATCATCAGTGTTGGTCATTACATTTTCAAATCGAATGCCTGCATTTAACCACCAGCGAGTATTTAGTTGGCTTTCATATTCAGCAAGCAAAGCAATACGCTGACGTCGGCCATTATTAATATTTTTATAGTCATTTGGCCCCATCATCATTGAGCCTTCAACCGCAGGCCACCAATCATCAATATTCATATAATGGTACTCTTGGGCGAGTAATAACTGGCTGTTGTTATCAAGCGCTAATCGCCATTTTAACTGAGTGCTTATATCTTCGGCGTCGGTTTTCATTGGCATTTTTCCGGTTTTTTCTGCGCTGAAAAAGCCCATTTCATGCTTTACGCTATGCCAGTTTAACTGCGCTTCAAGCTCACTGTTTGTAAAAGTGCGCTTATACTGGGCCACAACACCATAGCTGGTGTTATCTGTCATATCCATATATTGATTAGCAAAGCCTTGATAGGGTATTTTTTGATGACTTAGCTTAACCACTAATTGTTGCTTATCATCGCGCATGGCAGCACTTAAACTATGGTTTTGCGCGCGGTACAGGGTATCGAGCACTAAATCGCCGTTACCATCTTCATAACTGTTAGCATCGCTAAACGCACCTTGATAATTAAAACTGAATACATCGCTGGCAATGCGCATACCTGCGCCGACCTTTTTGCCGTTATCTAGCGTATTGTATTGGGCTGATACGTAGCCAGAGTGCCAGCCAAGTTGCTTGCTTTCACTGTACTGAGGTGAAATAGAATTAACCGCGATCACCCCTGCAATATTATCGCCACCGGCGCTTACTGGAGAAATACCCGCAATTACTTTGTAGCTACTAATTTGATTGGCTGAAATATACGACAGTGGCGGGTTCATTTGGTTAGCACAGGCGGCGGTGATTTGCGCTCCATCGACCAGTACCGCCACTCTATCGCCCATTAAACCATTTAAAACAGGTAAGTTAGCCATGCCACCGGCGGCTGAAAAGTCCACACCTAAATCAGTTAATAACGATTCAGATGAACCTAACGATAGGTGTTTGTTTTGTGCTTGGCCGTGCACTTCAATCACTTCAATTGAGGTGTCATCTGCAAAAGCAACTGGCGATAATACGCTACTTATAACAAGCGCTAAAGGGGATAATAAATAAGAGGTTAGGGGATTTTTTTTATCAGTCATTATTGATTTACCACAAAAATTTTGTGGGTAAATTATACGTGCTGCGGCAAGTTAAAAAGCGCGACATATTGTCGCACTTTGTTAATTTTTAACCCTGTTCGTCATCAAAAATGTCTTCTATTTTAAGTTTAAACAACCTTGCGGCCTTAAAAGCCAGTGGCAAGCTGGGATCGAACTTGCCCTTTTCAATGGCATTAATCGTTTGGCGCGATACATCCAACAGCTCTGCCAACTTTGCTTGAGTGAAATTATGCTCAGCTCTTAACACTTTTAATCTATTTTTCATTCATCACCTGCGCAATAGTGTTTATTAAGCACATACACACTAATTAAATACACCGCCCCCATTAAAAACATTAAGTCGGGTATTTGCGCTTTAAAATCAATTAAACCACTCAATTGTAAATTGGTGTATGCCAGCCCGCCTACTAACACTGCACCTAAGGTAACCCCCATGGCACTGAGATGTATTTTTTGCATTAATTCATCCATGCCTTGCAAATAGCGCTTGTTGGCTAAAATCATCCCTACGCCAGCAGCCAAATTTATAATAATAAAAAAGCCACTAATTAGCGCTGAACGATCCCAGATTAAAGTGGGGCCAAAGCTGCAAATAGCTAAAGTAAAAAGCCATATTAAGGTCCATTTAGCTAGGTAACTGGTATTTTTAATTTGGCGTTGTTTTAAATTTAATTCTGCTTTCATTGCCTTTATCCTGTTTTTAAAAGTAATGTTTACTTTACAAATATCATTCATGCCTTACAAAAAGTCAAGTTAACGTTACATTTTAAATTTAACACTGCTTATTTTTGATTGCGTTAATACTTTGCTGAACTTACTTAACCATCCTTTGGTTGGCTTAAGTTAAATTTTATTCATCTTAAATTATGGTTTAGTCCATGACGAAAGAGAGCTTTTAATTTAAAATGCACGCCTCTTTACTCCTCATTTCCACATTCAACTAAATAAGCGTGTGTGCTTTATTTTTAAACGCACTGGCGTTTAGTTTGTTATTAAATTTTATTTATTATCTTCAAGGATTTTATATGGCCGTTGATACTACATTGCCGTCGGGTCAGCCCAATAGAACCGCTATTTTAATTGTGCTGGCGTTGGGTACTTTTATTTTGGGGTTATCTGAATTTTCTATGATGCCTATGTTGCCATTAATTAGTGAGGCATTTGGCAGTACCCCGTCACAAAGTGGTTATGCTATTAGTGCTTATGCTCTTGGGGTGGTGGTTGGCGCACCCATTTTAATGTTGGCAACGGCAAATATGCGAAAACGACGAGCGCTATTATTATTTTTAAGCTTAATGTGTATTTCAAACAGTTTAAGTGCATTAGCGACCTCGTTAGAACAACTGGTGCTGTTTAGGTTTTTAAGTGGCCTTCCCCATGGCGCTTATTTTGGTGCCGCGTTATTACTGGCCTCTGATATAGCACCGCAAGGAAAACGCGCTAGCTTTATGTCAAAAGTGTTTATGGGCTTAACCATAGCCACTATCGTTGGTGTGCCGGTGGTGACATTGGTTGGGCAAAATCTTAGTTGGCGTTATTGCCTCGCTGCAGCTGGGGTGTTGGCGTTTATTGCCTTTATTTTTGTGTATAACGTGGTGCCTAATGTTAAAAACACCCATACTTCTAACTTACTCAACGAATTAGGGGTGCTAAAAAACAAACTGGTTTGGTCAATATTAGGGATTGTTATTATTGGCTTTGGTGGCGTATTTTGTATTTATACCTATGTGGCCGATACGATCTTAGAGGTCACTCAGAGCGCGCCCTATACAATTTCAATTGCTATGGTGATGTTTGGTATTGGCTCTACGCTCGGTAATTACGTACTAGGTAAAGCTGCCGATAAATCAGCGATTAAAACCACCGGATTTACGCTTGCCTCTACCATTGTTTTTGCATTTGCATATGTCAGTGCCAGCTATAATATTTATCTGCTGTATGCGGTTATATTTTTTATTGGCTGCAGCTTAGGGCTATCAACCTTAGTGCAAACGCTATTAATGGATGTATCACCTGACGGCCACGCCATGATTGGGGCATTAGTGCAGTGTGCGTTTAATATTGCAAATGCTATTGGCCCTTGGGTTGGCGGCATTGCTATTGCAAAAGGGGCAGCGCCAAATCAAACAGGCTATGTTGCTGCGGCTTTATTTTTAGGTGGGCTGTTAATGTGGCTGCTTAGTTATATACAAATTAGCGGCAACAAAACTAAACAGGCACAGCCTTGTTAATAAAAACAAAAAGAGCCGCTAAGCGGCTCTTTTTACATTTTACTCTTTAGCGTATTAAACGCTAATAGATGACATATCAATAACAAAACGGTATCGCACATCAGAGCGTTCCATACGCTCATAAGCGGTGTTAATTTCGTCTATGTTGATCATTTCACACTCTGGCAGTACGTTGTGCTCACCACAAAAATCAAGCATTTGCTGTGTTTCTGCAATTCCGCCAATTAACGAACCAGCCACACGACGACGACCCATTAAAAGAGGAACTGTGTTTAGCTCATCTACTGGGCCTACTTGGCCAACAATAACCAAGGTACCATCGATATCAAGTAGTGGTGTGTAAATTGATAAGTCATGCTTTACAGGCACGGTATCAATAATGACATCAAACGCTGACTGCGCATTTTTCATTTCATCATCATTGTTTGATACTAAATAATGCTGTGCGCCGAGCTTAATTGCATCTTCTTTTTTAGACTCAGTACGACCAATAACAGTAACGGTTGCCCCCATTGCTACTGCATTTTTAACCGCCATATGACCTAATCCACCAAGGCCTACCACTGCAACACGGCTACCTGTTTTTACACCCCATTTATGTAACGGTGAATAAGTAGTAATACCGGCGCAAAGTAACGGCGCCACGCGCGATAATTCTAAGTTTTCAGGCACTGATAATACAAACTCTTCGCGTACTACAACGTGTTTAGAGTAACCACCTTGAGTCATTTCGCCGTTAACTCTATCGGTCCCGCTGTAAGTACCGACCATGCCTTCACGACAAAATTGCTCTTCGTGATTATCACATTGGTCACAGCTTTGGCAGGAGTCAACCATACACCCTACGGCAACTGTATCGCCTTGTTTGTATTTTTTTACATCACTACCGACTGATATTACTTTACCTACAATTTCGTGCCCAGGAACTAATGGGTAATTACTACCCCCCCAGTCGTTACGCACTGCGTGTAAGTCTGAATGGCACACACCACAATATAAAATTTCTATTGCTACATCGTTATTTCGTAAATCGCGGCGCTCAAAAGAAAACTCTGTAAGCTCAGAACCTTGGCTTTTTGCTGCATATCCGACTGTTTTCATAATAACTCCATAGTTTATTAAAAATCATCCACAGTATGCACTGTCAGCTATGAACATAAGCTGATCATGTGCAACTGCAAATAGCCCTGAAAAACGCAAGGGCTGTTTATTAGTATTCAATTATTCCACAACAACGGCATTTAACTCTTCAATCAGTGTTTTAATACGCTGTGCATTTTTACCTAAATCACTTTTACCAATGCGTGATTTACTACGTATGTCGACCACACGCTTACTGCCTTTATCGTTAATACGAACCACAACATCGTCTTTAAAACCAAACCATGTTGTGGTGTCTGTTGCTTCAACAATGCCATTATTAACATCACTATTAACCAGTTCCCAGCCTAAGTTTTCCATGGCTTTAGTAATTGCTGCCACCAGCTCTGTTTGGGTTTGGTTGTACTCGAGCGGTTTTAGTTCTGGGTACGCTTCACGTTGCTGCGCTGCCGTTTCTTCACCCGCGTAAGCAACAGGGTTAGGTGCATCAGCACGTAAAGGCACAACCGCAACAAACTTAGGTGGGTTAATTAAATCGGTAGAAATATCATGAATTGGCGGAACACTTTTTGCTGTATTCATCATGTTAATCGGCATTGCAATAGCAACAGCTGCAAAAATAACCGTGATCACTGCACTGGTTAGGCTCACTGTTTTACGCATGAATAGCACTTGAACTAACAATAAGGCTAATGCTGCCCCACCAACATAAACGCCTAACCTAAAACCAGCAAAGGCAGTACCTAGCTCAACCATATTAAATTTATAAAGAGGTCCCGGTAGTACCACCATTAAAAAAGCGATAAGCCCAACTAAGCTCACTAAATGTTTCATTGCCTACTCCGTTATTGTTATATGGTTATTGTTTTTTAAACAGCTTTATACTGTTAACACTCCAATTTAGATTACTATGACCGATAAGTATCTATAAAGTCATAATTTATTGCCCTTTTAAAGTAGATAACTTGACTCCTTGGTAAAAATCAACAAACTACGGGGGTAAAATTATCAGGGTACACGGCAAGATCATTATAAATTGAACTTATAGAGCAAGTAGTGATCAGATCAAGGCATAATAATTACTTGGTCGCATAAATATGAGCACTACTTTTCTGAAACATTTTAATTCAATTACAGATCCTCGCATTGAACGTTGTAAAAAGCATGAACTTATCGATATTCTTCTCCTTGCTATTAGCGCTGTGCTCTCTGGTGCAGAAGGATGGGAAGATATTGAAGACTTTGGGCACCTAAAACTTGATTGGTTAAAAAAATACGGCACGTTCAACGCAGGAATTCCAAAACATGACACGATTGCGCGCGTCATGTGTCGGTTAAAAGCAAATGAAATAGAAAGGGCATTTCAATCTTGGATATCATCACTGATTGAAATCACAGGTGCAGATATCATCGCTATTGATGGCAAAACCGCACGGCGTTCATTTACCACAAAAGACAGAAAAAGTGCCTTACACACGGTCAGTGCATGGAGTTGCCAACACCAGTTAGTGCTTGGGCAGACGGCTGTTGATAATAAAACAAATGAAATCACCGCAATACCAGAATTACTCACCCTGCTCGATATTGAAAACAGTATCATTACGTTAGATGCGATGGGATGCCAACAAGAAATAGCAAAACAAATCATCCAACAAAAAGCAGATTATATTCTTGCACTTAAAGGTAATCATTCAGGCATGCAAAAGGAACTAGAAGCGTGGTGGCACAAGTGCGAGCGTGAAAGGTTAACTAAGCATAATTGTGATGAACATACCGAAATAAGCTCAGGACATGGGCGTGTTGAAACACGTACATGCCAGCAGTTACTTATAGATAAAAGCTGGCTAGGCAAGGATTATCGTTGGCCTGGCTTAACGAGTATTATTAAGGTCAGGGCTGAAGTTCATGATAAGTCGGCAGGGTCGGATACCACTGAAACACGCTGGTATATAAGTTCATTAGACTTAAATGCAGCGCAAGCACTCAATGCAGTACGCAGTCACTGGCAGGTTGAAAGCATGCATTGGATGCTTGATATGAACTTCAGAGAAGATGAATCGAGAATACGCAAACTTCAAGGGCCATTAATGTTTAATGTAATGCGAAAGATAGCCATGGCGCTTTTTAAACAAGATGCATCTAAGTCAGCAAGTATGGCGAGGAAAAAGAAAATGGCAGGGCTAGACGATGATTACCGCTCAACCCTGTTAGAGTCTGGGATTAAAATGCGCTAGCCGTGTATCAGGGTATTATTATTTATGAAAACAGAGATTAGTTACCGGTTTGAGTCATCACAAGTAGCCAACCGCTTTTTACACGAATTAAAAGATTGGCCAGTCAATGACGTAAAAACACGTCTTTTTAATGGCGGCGACAGCGTTAAAGTAAGCTACGAATATGATGAAAGCGGATTTGATTATACCGTTGCCGAACTTGATGATTTAGCCGAGCAACACGGCGGGCAAGAAGTGTCGAGTTAAGATACTTATACCTACGCTCAATAGCCACAACACACTTTGTAGTCATGCCTACATTTTAAAACTTTAAGCTTACAAAGTTATGTAGCAATAGGTATTACACAACGTATTAAAGACCCCATACCTACTTCACTTTCAACCTCTATAGTGCCATTGTGCTCTTTAAGCACATTGTAAACTATAGCCATACTAGTGCCTTGGCCTACTGGTTTAGTGGTAAAGAAGGGATCGAACATTTGTTTAAGTGTATCAGCGTCCATTCCACAGCCGTTATCTGCCACCTCTATGTAAATATTGTTTTCATTGGCAAACAGCTTAACACTTATTTTTCCTTGCTGATCGCGCAAATCGTCGCAGGCGTGTTTGGCATTAATTAATAAGTTTACAAACACTTGTTTCATAGATGAAATATTACACCGTGTTAGAGGTAACTTTTCAATGTGTAACTCTATAGCACACGTCCCTAGCTGGTTGTCGAGTAGTTTTAGTGTGCCATTGAGTGATTCTGTAATATCTGCCATTGCAGTTACGTTGTCTTTTAGGCTTGCAAAGTCGACAAGGTTACTAACAATATGAGCTATGCGCTCTAATCCCTCTTGGGTATCATCAACTAAGTCATCAATATCGTCCACAATAAAGCTTAAATCGTTCTCTTGATTGAGCTGAACTAAAATAGACTCTAACTGCGATACTGAAATCGATTTATCTACAAATTGTGAGCCGCCGTCATTAGCGAAACCAACACGGGCTTTATAAATTTTATACTTTCTACATTACTGGTTATGTAATCAAGCGGGTTATTTATTTCGTGGGCCATGCCAGCAGAGAGCGTCCCTAGCGTGGCCATTTTTTCGCTTTGCATTAAGGTTATTTGTTGGTTTTTAACCGTTTCGAGCTTTTCTTCCAGCTCTTGATTAACAATAAACAATGCCCGTGTTTTGTCTTCTAGTAGGGTTTCTAATTGATCTCTGGCTGATTTTTCGCGCAAATACGCTTTTTTATAATTGTAGTCGTCTTCAGCCATGGGGAGTCTCATATTTTATTTCAATTAAACACGAATCAAACCCATCATGCATACACTGGGCATGATTAAGTTTAGCATCAACCCCATAATGAGCCGCTGCACCAAAAATAAGCCCTTCGGCGCACATACAAAGCTGTCGCTTAGAGTTGTAACGCATTAAAATAAACCCGTCTTCAATAATTTTGGCGTCAATTTCAGGTAAATTAGGCTCATGATAAAGCTTAGCTACTTCAACATGAATTACTTTATCAATACTAATAATGAGATCAGCAAAACTATTAAAGCTGTCTACTATAGCTGGGTGACGTGCCTTTAAGTGAGAAAATAAATACTCTCCAAAGGCCTTTAATACCTCTGGCATAGACATAGAAAGTGCAGTTGCTACATCTTGTGCCAAACCAACTATTTCTTCATCCGGGTAACTTTCTGCAGAAATATAAACACGACCTTCAGGTGCATTTATTCAAGTAAGTCGTCCCATGCAGCCATGCCACATTTTTCAATAACCAGTGCCTCAAGCCCTCTAAAGATAACGTCTTTCATGCATCTTCCCTCTATTATCACTTTTAGATTGTTAGCTGCATCTTCAATTAGTTACAAACGCTCGCTACCTTACGACTCATATGTACACTAGCGTAGTAAGTCTTACTCTGTAAAATATCAGCATTAAAGTAATAATAGTTTAGTGCTTGTAAAACGCCCAAAAATGTTCGTTATTTGTATGGTCAACGTTTAACATTAAGTGACATTAAGGAAGCGTGATCACATTCTGCTTTTTACTCTATTAGTGGCAACGCTATTGGCAGGATCGTCTGGCCAAAAATGTTTGGGGTAGCGCCCTTTCATCTCTTTTTGTACCTCGCGGTAACTACTATTCCAAAAATGTGCTAAGTCTTGGGTTAACTGTAATGAACGCTTGCCTGGCGATAACAACTCCATTAGCAATGCTAATTTACCGTTAGCTAGCATAGGTGTACTGGTTAAACCATATACCTCTTGCATGCGCACACTAAGCTTGGCAGGTCCATCAAGTTGGTATTCAATTTTTATGTTAGAGCCACTTGGTACTGTTAGTCGCAGTGGGAGTAAAGATTTTAGCTCGCTTTGCTGTTGCCAATTAAAACAGTTTTGTAGTGCCTCAAAATAATTAAATTTTTTAAGTTGCTCAAGGGTTTTAATATCTTCAAGGTATACTCCTAACCAATCACCTGCTGTTTCAATGAGCTGCTGCTGATTAATAACAGGAAACTGTTCTGGCATCAATTTGCTGGCTAGGCACATTCTAATAAGTAACTGCTCACTTTCTTTTTGCTCGTTAAACAGTGAAAAGCCCTGTTTGGCAAACACACTAAGCCATGCCTTGGCACGCTCTGTTTTATCAAGCTTATGTTTACTTGGTTGGCTACTAAGGGTAATTTCCCCAAGTTTTACTTCATCTTGATGAATAAACCGAGCGGCTTTTTCATCAAACTCGCAGCGGGTCAACTCAGTGAATAAATGCGGTAAATACTCTTTAAGCGCTAATGGATTTAGCGCCGTGGCTGCAAAAACTCGCCCGCCTTTATGCCCGCCCATACTGGCAATAGCTATATATTCGTCATTATGCCAGTAGTCAGGGTTTAGCTCAGCCCCTGCCCCATTTGCTAATAAGTAGCCATTGCCACGTTTTTTAGCAATCCGATCTGGATAGCCAAGCGATACTAATAAGCTTAAATGTTCAGTGTTTAAATCTGTGCGGCTATCGGTAAATTTTAAGCGTTTTAACCAATAATTTAATTGTTGCTTAAACACAGGATGCGGACGCTGCTGTTGACTATGCAGTGCTAGGTTGAGCTCATTGGCAGTGCTAACTCGGCTTTCTAGTAAGGCCACCAAATAAATAGCTAAGCGATAAATCCCATTTAATCGTGGCTCTAACATTTGCGCTTTTAATAACATATGCGCTAAGCGAATATCGGCACCAAAGCCCAACATTTTACTACCCAGCGTGGTGAGCTTACCGTTACTATCTATGGCTTCAAGCATAGATAATAAATTGGTAGCTTGGCTGCATTGTTGCTCACTTGGCGGGTCAAGTAAGGTGAGTTCACTAATGCTTGCGCCCCATTGCTTCGCCTCAAGCATCAGTTGGCTAATATCTGAGGTAAGAATATCAGGGTTATCGTGGCTGTTTCGTCTCTCAAAAGTTTGTTTTGAACCTAACCGATACACAACCCCTGGTTCTATTCGTCCTGCACGCCCTGCGCGCTGTACTGCCGATGAACGCGATATACTTTGCGTGGTAAGCTCAGTTACACCGGTTTTTAAATTAAAGCTGGCTGCACGGCGCTTGCCGCTATCAACAACAATTCTAATACCTTCAATGGTTAAGCTGGTTTCGGCAACATTGGTCGTTAATACTACTTTTCTCATCCCTTGAGGCGCTGGTGCAATTGCTGCTTGTTGATTGGCTTTATCTTGTTCGCCAAATAATGTGGCAACAATACAATCACTGGGCAAGTCGCTCAGCGCTTGCTGCACGCGCAGTATTTCAAGCTGGCCGGGTAAAAATACCAGCGCACTGCCTGTTTGCTCATTGAGTGCTTGTTTTATTATTGGTGGAATAGCATCAAGCCAGCGGCTTTCATCTTTTATTGGGCAATATACTTCGTCAATAGGGTAACTTCGCCCGTTTGACTGGATCACTGGGCAATTAAAAAACTCAGTGTAGCGATCGCTATCAAGGGTGGCCGACATCAGCATAATAGTTAAATCTTCACGCAATGCTGCTTGCGACTCTAAAGCAAAAGCCAGTGCGGTATCGGCGGCAATAGAGCGCTCATGAAACTCATCAAAAATAAGTAAATCAACATCACTAAGATCAGGGTCGTTTTGTAACATGCGCGTAAGCATGCCTTCGGTAACTATTTCAAGGCGAGTGTGTGTGCTGACTTTGCTTTCACCTCGCACCCGTAAACCGACACTTTGCCCCAGCGTTTCGTTTTGGCAGTGCGCTAAATAATTGGCAATATTTCTCGCCGCCAAGCGCCGCGGCTCTAACATGACGATGCGCTTATAATGTCCATCGCGCATAAGCTGTAATGGCAACCATGTTGATTTACCAGCACCAGGCGGCGCTTGCAGTAAGGTGATTGGGTTGGCTTTTAAAGCATCAATGAGTGAAGTATATATTTCTTGAACCGGCAGCACGCTATTTACCCTAAATTACTTTGCCGCCATTGTAGCAAAAAATATCGTTTTATTATTAAAAAGCAAGTGGCGTTTTAAGTGATTTAAATGCCCTTAAATTAGCTCACGATTGCATTTCGTTTCAAATACCTAGTAGGTATAAAGCTGTAAACCGAAGCTAAAGCTAAGTAAAAACTCTTTTTAATTGTTACGTTTTGTGCAACTTTGCGGCTAATTGTATTTATAATAAGCAAATAGCGGCTAACGTCACCTTTATTAGACTAAAGAATGATTGCTGCTGAATCTGCTGATTTTATGACCTTTCTGCTATTTTACATGGCAAGATCACACTGTAAAAACAAAAACATAAACCACTGAATTTAAAGATCTTTTAAATTTAACAAGCCAGTTACAACACATCCCTTTGCTATTTTTGTTAACACTTACAAAGCGTTAAACTGGGCTATGCACGACCTTTTGCCTAATTACAATCTGTAGCAAGCTGTTTTACCCTGCGCACTCAACGTTCATTTGCTTTGTAAAAGCTGTATTTTTATTTTGAGTTAGCAACTAAGTTGCAGGAGAAGTCATGACCACCAAGCCGCTAGATGATAATTCATCTGATGCTATACCAGGAGCGGATACTCAAACCGTGTCCGATAGCTATGAAAATCTTCATAAACCCAGCTCTGAGTTTGAAAGCCGCGACGCTTATCTAGAGCACGAACTGCAAATTATGCAGCCAAAACGCTGGCGTCCAAATTTACCGTTTAGAGATTATCGCTTTGAATTTGAAGACACCATTCCAGCGATGGCCGCAACTATAGGTAAAGTTGTGATGGTTGCAGCCATTGCTGCCACTTTTGCAGGCCCTTTGGGGTTGAGTGATGGCTTTGTACTTGAAAACGTACGCTACGAACTTTTAATTGTTTCGTTATTTATTTTACTATTTTCTGGCTTTATTTTACCGACCGCTAACTTAGCGGGTACTCATGGCCCACTCATTCCATTAATTCCTATTGTGGTTGCCGCAGGCGGACACCCTATGGCCTTTGGCTTGCTCATAGGTGCCTTTGGATTGATATTAGCATTCAGTAAAGGCGGCAGTCTCATGGCCAAGCTCACCAGTAAAGGGGTATGTGGTGGCTTGCTTCTCTATTTAGGCTTTGTGGGTACCATTTCTCAGGTTAAAAAACTATTTGCATGGGCTGAAGAAATTCAAATGACCCATATTGCCTTTATCGTAATCTTAGCCACAATTTTACTTTATGCTTTATTGGAGCATTACAAAAAACGCTGGTTAGCCGTGCCACTGAGCTGTTTAATTGGTGGTTTTACTGCTTTTGCATTGGGCGCACCGTTTGAGTTTCATACTGCACCGGGCTTACCAAACATGAACCCTATGTACTGGTGGGGCGAAAACACCGGCTGGATGCTTGGCTTACCCACAGCAGAAAGCTTTGTGGTTGTACTTCCTTTTGCAGTTTTAGCGGTTGCTATGTGGTCGCCTGACTTTTTAGGCCATCAAGTATTTCAAAAAATTAGTTACCCAGAGCGTACTGAAAAAGTACAAATGAATATCGACGATACCATGCTTAGCGCATCAACAAGACAAACCTTTGGCTCGCTATTAGGCGGTGCTAACTTTGCGTCATCTTGGGGCACTTACATTGTTCCTGCTGCTATTGCAAAACGCCCTATTCCTGCAGGCGCAATTTTAACTGCGTTATTTTGTATTATCGCGGGTGTTTGGGGTTACCCAATGGACTTAGCTATTTGGCAGCCAGTATTATGTGTTGCCTTAATTGTAGGGGTGTTTATTCCACTACTTGAAGCGGGTATGGAAATGACCCGTGAAGGTAAAACCACCCAATCAGCCGCCATTGTGGTGTTTGCATCAAGCCTAGTAAACCCTGCATTTGGTTGGTCACTAACTATGCTACTTGATAACTTGGGCCTTATTGGCTGTAAAGAAAGAAGTGCTGATTTATCGCGAATGAGTCGCTGGGTCATCCCACTTATAATGTTTGTATTATTAACCGGTGTAATGGCACTGGTAGGCATGCTGCCAGGCATTCCTGCGCTAATGCCTAGCTTTAGACATTAATTCCTTTATTAAACAGCAAAGCGAGCTTTAATAGCTCGCTTTTTTTATACTTATAAAAAACCAGCACAGTGTTCCTGTAATAATCCCCCCTGAAGTGACAGTCCCTGAAATAATTACAAGCCACCCTACAGAATTTTTATAAAGCTCGCCACCAGCTAAAAACCTTTACGCACCAAAAAAGCATAAGCAGTTGATATATTAAGCGTTTCACTTTCTGGTATAGCCTTTGCAACTTTATAAGTGAACGTTAAAAATCATTTTATTAGTAACGCTTTTAAAATGAAAAATCATCACTCTTAATAAGGAGCTAATTATGAATAGCGATCGTATCGAAGGAAACTGGAAAGAACTTAAAGGTAAAGCGCAACAAAAATGGGGCGATCTTACCAACGATGATTTAGATAAAATTGAAGGTAGCCGTACCGAGCTTGTTGGTAAAATTCAGCAAAAATACGGTAAATCCAAAGATGAAGCCGAGCGCGAAGTAAATGACTTTGAGAAAGGTCATTAATATAAAGCGTGTTAACAGCTTTACTTGCTAATAAAAAACCGCCAATTGGCGGTTTTTTTGTTGGTAAATAATAAAATCACTAGATTTAACATATTCG